>NZ_JBPYDC010001145.1:0-689 GCF_051847575.1 Psychrobacter sp. 1U2 | reverse complement strand
AAATGTAGTTGATCTAGCTGAATACAGGCAGTCAATTGATGGAGAAAAGTCAGTAGAATACTTTCAGCTAAAACACTCTACTGTTAGAGCCGATGAAGACTTTAAGATATCCGATCTCAAAGATACTATTGTTGGATTTTCTCAAAGGTTTGTAGATACAAAAGATAGTAAAGACTATGCAGACTTTGAATTTACTATAATAACCAATAGAAAAATATGCCCTAAATTTAAAATAACTGTCAATAACCTTGCTAAAGGGCTTACTGCAGATACTCGTTCTGTCAATACATTAAAAAAATATACAAAGCTTAGTGAAACAAAGTTAAGAGATTTTTGTTCACATCTTAATTTGTATGATATCGAAGGCAATCTTAACGTACAAAAGCAAGATATTCATAAAGAACTATCTAGAATTTGGATATCAAAGAACGTTACCGATATGGAGCATTTATTGGTAGCAACTGTTTGGGAACGCTTAGAACCGAATAAGAGTAACACGATAAAAAAAGAGGACATTCTTGAAGCGTTTAATATTACTGATATTAATGACTTTTTCCCTGCACCACCAAAATTTGAAGCCCTTCCAAACAACTATGTTCCTCGCCAACAGCAAGACACCATAATCAATAGTATTCAATCTACTAACACTCACACTATCATCACGGCATCAGGCGGTATAGGCAAGTCAA
>NZ_JBPYDC010001144.1:0-689 GCF_051847575.1 Psychrobacter sp. 1U2 | reverse complement strand
TCATTTAAAACATTATATTTCTCCTCAAACAACATTAATCTACTATTTCGTTTTTACTTCACACTTATAAGTCATTCTAAAAATCGTATTTAAAAATTGTCATGCATCATTCCACGAGATAAATTTTATTTATTGAGTATATTTGTAATTATAAATCTATTAGAGAGCCAAATTTTTTAAATAAATTAACAATAGTTTTTAAGATATTAATACAACGCTTACCCTCGTTCAAAGCTATGTATTCAATGCTTTATTCTTTTCTACTATCAATACTAAAAAATACCAAAACAAACATGGACGGACAAATATTGTTAAGCCACTAATCAAAACCTCTGCTAATGAAGCATTATAGGTTTGACAATTTAAATTAGACTGTGTATAGCTAAAGGTGATAAACCCTTGATGTAATGGATAATTTCCAAGCATTAGTACATTTATTTTATGTGTTTGGTAATCATTTCTACATCTGCTCGTGCTGCTGACTTTCAGTTGTGATGTCTGCCGCAATGCAACGCTAAACCAAATAATCGTAATAAATATCTGGCTAATGGAGAGTTTAAAATGATTAAAGACAACAAGCATATCCCAGATGAAAAGTATCCCAAATCCATAGAGTATAAAGGACGAAAAATTACCTTTTCTAAACGGCCAATCTCTGACAAAAGCCGAAAGATTTTACAGGTATTAAA
>NZ_JBPYDC010001143.1:0-690 GCF_051847575.1 Psychrobacter sp. 1U2 | reverse complement strand
AAACTAAATAACATAATCGCTGTCATTAGTGGCAACCAAAATTGATAGGATATCCAGCTTATATTGAGAGGTTGATGACGCAGTACGACATATATCTGATGACCGTTTTCAAGCTTAATTCTACCAGTTAATGTGTCATTATCTATCTGATACGAGCTGTTATTTGTAGTAGATGTTGAGGTAAGCGTAGGAAAAGTCACGCTAGTAAACTCGGTTTCTTGAGGTTGTATGTGATGATAAACATACGTTTGTCCAGACGGCAGCATAAAAATCAGCTGGTAGCTTATGTCTTGAAAAAAAGGTTTGGTAACGATGTTTTCGATTTCAGTTTCTGTCGGTACGGCGTGATTAATAATCTCATGCTTCAACGCTGCAAACACAACTTGGCTATGCGTCTGGCTCTGAGTTTTGAGCGTCGAAAGCATCATGGCATAGTATAAAGCCAGCATTATTAGCAGTGTCAAAATATAAAAGAGAAGCAGACGTTTTAATGACTGAAACTGTTGCATGTGGGTATGTTCCTATACCTGCGCGACAATACAGTGCGATGGTAAGCTAAAATAATATAATCTATTCGTTGGATAGGGCGCTTTGACAGCGCTATTATCTACAAACCTTTAGGCGTAAGGTAAAGGTTGAGGTATTAGTAAAAACAGTTAGGTAAAACTTTATAGTAACAAATTTGTCCCT
>NZ_JBPYDC010001142.1:0-690 GCF_051847575.1 Psychrobacter sp. 1U2 | reverse complement strand
TATGAAGTCAAGACAGGCTCATTTAATCTAGCGGCTAACGGCCGTGCTCTTGCACAAAGTGAAGCGCAAGGCTCTATCAAAGTCGTCGCTGACGCTAAGACCGATCGCTTGCTAGGTATGCACGCTATCTCTGTTGGTGCAGGCGATATCGTCCATCAAGGTATGATTGCGATGGAGTTTGTCTCTAGTATTGAAGACTTGCAGCTAATGACGTTTGCGCATCCAACGGTATCAGAAGCCGTACACGAAGCGGCACTATCAGCTGATGGCCGTGCTATTCATGCCATTCAGCGTAAAAAACGTAAGTAGTCACTAACGGTTACCGAGTAGGTATTACGATATAAATTAACCGTAGTGCAGTAGGCATCATGACTATGATGATTGTGATGATGTTTATAACAATAAGTGTTATAACCACTGGAGCTACGGTTATAAGTGCACTATATAAATATTATTGTGCGCTTATTTTCACTTTTTATTAATTGTAAAAAATAAAGGATACAATCAATGAATTTACATGAGTATCAAGCAAAAGAGCTATTAAAAAGCTACGGTTTGCCAATTCAAGAAGGCATCATTGCTCATAGTGGTGACGAAGCAGCAGCTGCCTTTGATAAAACCCCAACTGATATCGCTGTTATTAAAGCACAGGTCCATGCTGGTGGTCGCGGTAAAGCTGGTGGTGTAAAG
>NZ_JBPYDC010001141.1:0-691 GCF_051847575.1 Psychrobacter sp. 1U2 | reverse complement strand
AATTTGAGTGCCGCTGAGCAGGTACATCTGATACAAATTATCAGAGAGGCGCTATCCAATGTGAGCCGTCATGCGCAAGCCAAAAACGTCACTATAGATTTAGGCTATGATGACGAGAGCAATTATATCGCCCTAGCAGTGATAGACGATGGCATCGGTATGTCAGGTACGGTCAATCAAACGCAGCATCATGGCCTCATGATTATGAAAGAGCGGGCTTATAAGCTTGGCGGCGACCTGATTGTCACTGCCAATGAACCAACGGGCGTCAGTGTCATTGTTAGATTTGTACCCCATTTTTTCACCGACTATATGACGGAAACCACTGATTTTAACGAGTCTTTTTAACTGACAACTAATTAATTAGACTACCTTGTAACACTTTTAATTTGTGAGCATCTTATGAGTCTGAATGTCTATACCCCAACCTCTCCTGCCAAACTACTATTAGTCGATGATCATCCTATGCTGCGCCGAGGCATCGCCGAGCTATTAAGCCTTGAGGATGATGTAGAGGTGGTTAGTGAAGCCAGTAATGGGCAAGAAGCATTAGGTTTTTTGGTTAGCAATAGGGTTGATTTGGTCATATTGGATCATAAAATGCCGATACTGACAGGTATTGAGACCTTAAGGGAGATCAAGTCTCGCGGCATCGAGGCCAAGACTTTATTGTTTACGGTTTCTGATGCTG
>NZ_JBPYDC010001140.1:0-691 GCF_051847575.1 Psychrobacter sp. 1U2 | reverse complement strand
AGTATTAGGGAATCTGAATGTAGTGCGCGCATTATACCCAAAAATGGGCCACACTCGCAAAGCAACTTACCAATATTTAGCCAAGATTCGCTATAAGTCACAAATAAAAAGCTAAGACACAAAAAATGACTGCTTTTTTACTGTACTTTGCGATAATAAGACGCCTAAGTCATTATAAAATTAACGTACTAATGATGGCTGCTATAGTAAATTATTCTATAAATGACATAACCAAACTTGGTAACGTTATTATTTTTAAATCAGATTAATTGTAGGATTGTCCTTAATGATAAACCAACCAATAGATCCATTTTTTCGGCGCTTATTTATTGTCGTTGCTATTGTTATAACCTTATTTCTGTTGTATTTAATGTTGCCAGTTATTATACCGTTTTTAATTGCTTTTATATTGGCATACTTACTAAATCCGTTGGTTAGACGTTTATCCAAATATGTCAGACGTTGGATAGCGATAATCGTTGTATATGCCATATTGACGTTGAGTATGATACTGCTACTTTGGTGGATTGTGCCAACGTTGTGGCACCAATTGCAGGCAGCTTGGGAGTATCTACCTAAGATTTTGAATTGGTATGATGAGGTTGTGCGCGAATGGTTTAGTGCTAATACTCGTTTTCGTCTACCAGAGTTAGAGGCGAAAGGGCTGTCTGAGACATTAATGGACTATATG
>NZ_JBPYDC010001139.1:0-691 GCF_051847575.1 Psychrobacter sp. 1U2 | reverse complement strand
CTGTGCCAACCCTTACCATCGTAGAGCCGTTAGCAATAGCGGCTGCCATATCATTACTCATACCCATACTAAGCGTATCCCAAGCTTCTAAATCCGGATGTTCTTGCTTTATCTTTTCAAATAACATCTTGGTGCGTTTAAACGCATCTGTATTAGACTTAGCAGGAATAATCATTAAACCGCGTAATTGTAGGCGCTCATAGCCTTTGATAGCTGCTAGTAGGTCGGATAAATCCTCAGTGCGACAACCTGACTTACTCTCCTCATCATCTATATTAAGCTGTATAAGCACATTCAGTGGCGGCATATCTGTTGGACGCTGATCGTTCAGACGTTTTGCAATGATGTCACGCTCAAGCGTTTGTACCCAATCAAAGTTTTCGGCAATGTCACGAGTCTTGTTACGCTGAACATGCCCAATATAATGCCATACGATAGAGGCAGCTTCAGGCTGACCTTGTAGTGTCTTGATTTTTTCAATGGCTTCTTGCAGATAGTTCTCACCAAAATCCCGTTGTCCTTGCCGAGCCAATATAGCGATCATATCAGCAGGTTTGGTTTTCGAAACTGCAAGCAATATGACGTCTGACGCTGATCTAGTAGCTCTTTCCTGCTCCGTTATTAAATCATTAGCCTGCAAACAGGCTTGAGTTACTTGTTCGTTAACCTGTTGCCAGTTGGCGATTAAACG
>NZ_JBPYDC010001138.1:0-691 GCF_051847575.1 Psychrobacter sp. 1U2 | reverse complement strand
ACAATCCACTCAGCACTACGTGCTGCAAAAAAGTTGGTGCGATTGGGGGGACTTGAACCCCCACAGCTTGCGCTACCACCCCCTCAAGATGGCGTGTCTACCAATTCCACCACAATCGCTTATAGTCGTTTATAACTATAACTTTTTTACTTCTCTGTTTTTAAGCAGCTTTTTTCAAAGTCATGAGGATAACAATGAGGAGTAATACATGTAGCCGTACAAAAACAGACGAGCATTGTAAAACTAACCCAACGAAATAGCAAGGATGACTATAAAAAACTTGCCTACTACTACTCTTTGCAGGCTAGGTTGTTATAATTCAGCTCATTACTCAGGATTTTGCGTCAAAGGACGCGGCGTTTGCGGCGCTGAAACTGGAGCATCTAAACGAAACTGATCTTCAGCCTGCTCACGCGCGTTTACCGCAAGAACCATACTGGTTATAAAGAAAATAACAGTCAATACTGCAGTAGCACGTGTCAAAAAGTTTGCCGTGCCTGCTGCACCAAACACGGTACCAGAAGAGCCAGCACCAAAAGAGGCTCCAGCATCTGCTCCTTTGCCATGCTGTATCAAAATCAAGCCAATCATGGCAATCGCCACGATGATATGCAGGGCTAATATAAACGTAAACATGGTGGCCTCTTTTGCCGACAAATAACGAAAGTCAACTCTTAATATTTAGCACTAT
>NZ_JBPYDC010001137.1:0-692 GCF_051847575.1 Psychrobacter sp. 1U2 | reverse complement strand
GTTAAAAGAATCAGAATCTGATAGGGTTGATGTATTTGACATAACAGACATAGAACGGCTCAACTATTTATACTTTATTCAACGTCTAAGATAACGCAACGTCATCTTATCTTTTGGATTCAGTTTATCTTTAAAGTAGATATGATGATAAAATAAGGGCTATATTATACCAGCTAATTGAAACTGATGGCGACCTATGGCATCTTACTGCTTGTAAAATTCAGATAGTAGTTTTAAATTATTTTAATCACGCTTATTTTGGGATAACAATGATAAAAATTGGTCAGGGTATTGATGTCCATGCGTTTCATAATAATGGTCAGCAGCAGCAATATGTCATACTAGCGGGCGTGCCTATTGAGCACAGTCATAGCTTACTGGCACATTCAGATGGTGATGTGGTGCTACATGCACTTGCAGACGCGCTATTAGGTGCATTGGCGCTTGGCGATATAGGTCAGCACTTTCCAGATACGGATGCAGCCCATGCAGGTCTGGATTCAAGGGTGTTACTACGCTATGTCTATAGCAAAGTTCAAGAAGCAGGTTACACGTTAGGTAATGCTGATATTACGGTGATGTGTGAGCGCCCAAAACTTGCTCCTCATAGCTTGGCTATGCGCGAAAATATCGCCAGTGATTTGCAAACGGTCATTAGCAATGTCAGCATTAAAGCCACGACCACAGAAAAA
>NZ_JBPYDC010001136.1:0-692 GCF_051847575.1 Psychrobacter sp. 1U2 | reverse complement strand
AAAGAATATTGCCAAATTGTTAACAGTATAACATGCTGCTAGATGACTTTAGTGTAAGCAAGGACTTTTTATCACCTCTATTATGATTAAAATTTTAGTAAGATGGTTTTGATTCCTGTGTTAATGCTTTGTTCCCTATAAATGACCTATAATATAAGCTCCATGCTACAAATAATTATGACAATGAGATAAGTATGAAGACAGCATCAAAGAATAATGCAAACCAAAAAGATCATGCAATAGAACTATCTGAACTACAAACACAAATGGTCGATCTACAAATGAGCATGGCGCATCTTGAATTGACTGTAGAGCGACTTGATGAGGTAATTGCTCGTCAAGACCAGCATATTCATACGTTACAGCGTCAGCTCCAACTGGTCTATAAGCAAGTAGAAAGCCAGAGGACTGACGACGGCATTGCACCATTCGATGTAATAGCAGATAGACCACCGCATTACTAGCGCGTATAGCTATAACTAGCTATAAAAACAGATCAAGTTCTCTAAACTATTATATTCATCTATATACATAAAAACACTCTTTTATGACTATTTAGTCATAAAAGAGAAATAATATTTTTTTCAGTTGTTTTAGTGTGCCAAAAACTTTACTATCTTTGACTTCGGATACTGCTTACTTGTCTACATAGGACAAAGTAGTAAAACAATGCGGACGTTTGGAGATAGACA
>NZ_JBPYDC010001135.1:0-692 GCF_051847575.1 Psychrobacter sp. 1U2 | reverse complement strand
GACACAGGCGATCTTGAGATATCCACCCCAAGAGACCGTGACGGCGCTTTTGAACCTGCATTAGTGCGTAAGCATCAAACCCGTATCTCAGGTCTCGATGATAAAATCATATTCCTTTACGCCAAAGGTCAAACCACCACTGAGATCGTCGAGAGTATCAAAGAGCTCTACGATGTTGACATATCCAGCTCTCTTGTCTCAAGAGTGACCGACAACATCATTGATGACATCACCGCTTGGCAGAACCGGCCATTGAGTAGTGTTTATCCTATCGTCTATCTGGACTGCATTGTCGTCAAAGTACGTCAAGACAAACAGATCATCAACAAGGCTATCTATCTGGCGCTAGGTGTCGCTCTTAATGGTAAAAAAGAGCTGCTTGGTATGTGGCTATCAGAGAATGAGGGCGCTAAGTTCTGGCTTGGGGTACTCACTGAGCTACAAAACCGCGGGGTTCAAGACATCCTCATTGCCTGTGTGGACGGCTTAAAGGGTTTCCCTGATGCCATCAACACTGTTTATCCAAAGGCTGAGGTTCAGCTGTGTATCGTGCATATGGTGCGCTATTCGATGAAGTTTGTGCCGTGGACGGATAAGAAGGCCGTAGCGGCTGATTTAAAAGCCATCTACGGCGCTGATACGCTTGAGATAGCAGAGGCCAATCTTGAGCACTTTGATGAGGTGTGGGGCAA
>NZ_JBPYDC010001134.1:0-693 GCF_051847575.1 Psychrobacter sp. 1U2 | reverse complement strand
TCATGGCAACAACGCTTTGGCAGCCTGTTGTCACCACAAATTGACAGTATCGTCCAAATTGCCCAGCAAGCAAGTAAAAACTGGTCACTTTTTTTGTTGTTTATCTTTGCTTATGTCAGTCTGCGTTTTATTGAAGCTTATGGGTTATGGCAAGATAAAACATGGGCGTACTGGTTTAGCGTTATCGGTTATGGAATATTCATTCCTATTGAGATTTACTACTTAATAGTGAGCCCATTTGATTGGTTCAAACTGGGAATCTTACTACTAAATATTATTATTGTCGTTGTGGTCTATCGTAATATGAAACGTAAAGGTTTGATATAACCTTGATAGCAAACCTTATCATAGAGCAGCTGTGCTGTTGAGAGATTGGCACTAGGAAACCAGTATGACGTCATGGCTATATATCTCGCTGACTACTTCGATAGTTATATAGCGTTAATTGTATGGTTTAGATAAGCTGATTAGCTAAATTAATCGCTATTTATGCATAACAGGCTGAATCCTCTTAGCGACTTTACCAATGCTTAACCCTTGTACCAAGATAGAGAAGACGACGACAGCATAGGTAAGCGCCAGTAAAATGTCACGCTCCATCCCTGAGGGTAGCTGTAGTACTAAAGCCACCGAAATGCCGCCGCGTAACCCGCCCCAGGTCAATACTTTCCATGCCCCCTCAGGCAGTTGTAG
>NZ_JBPYDC010001133.1:0-694 GCF_051847575.1 Psychrobacter sp. 1U2 | reverse complement strand
GTTGAGAGATTTATGGACAACCAAGACAATGAATATCAGTATGATTTAAGCGCGGCTTGGCTTGCTGAAGGACAATCAAGCCAGCGCGATATGTTATCTAGCTTACAAACCCTAAAAACTCGTTCTAACACCCCATTTGATGTGATTGCCTCACATCGACATCATCGTCCTGAGATTTTTGAATTTGCTGATTTGACTTATCAAGAGCCTACTGGCGTGTTAATAGATGACGATCAAGACTCAGCCTTAAAACCTGACATGCCGCGTTGGCAATTTGTGTTAGAGCATGCAAAACAACACAACGTAAAGGTGCTTTTGACTGGTCGTAATGGAATTGACTACGAAGTGCAGCGTGAAGCATTTGACACAGCAGGTATTCGTTTATTAACGGGTGCAACCAGCGTAGAGGCACTAGCGTCGATTGAAGATAAATTTGCGTTTATGCAGCAGTGTCATACGCATGATATCCCCGTGGCAGACGCTTGGCGCTTTGACACTACTGATGAGCTTGAAGCGTTACTGGCTAAACATGGTCATCAACCACTATGTGTAAAACCGGTTACTGGTATTTTTGCTCAAGGATTTTGGCGATTAGATACTGGCAAAGCAGCTAACGAACAATATGATAGTTTTGAGCATCTGTATTTTACAGACAGTAAGAAAATCAATACTGAACAGTTTGTGAATGCCTATA
>NZ_JBPYDC010001132.1:0-694 GCF_051847575.1 Psychrobacter sp. 1U2 | reverse complement strand
TCGCTTACCACCAACTGTGGAATACTTGTAGAAATTGGACGTGATACGATTGCTGCGACCGCACCTTGAGCAGCAGCGACATTGATATAGTCATGTCCATCAAAATTATCGCCACTGAGTGCTAAAAATATATCACCTGCCTTGATGGTGCGCGTGTCGGTTGTGATACGATTGCTTGTAACGCCAATCTCTGTGTCTGATTGGTCTTGTTGCCAGTGACTGCTAAGCGCCTCTGTAGCCGCCAGCAAGTTGTCTGCTTGCCAGACATAAAGTCCTTGCGACTGAATGGTATTGTTGTTGCCAGCTGTCATAATGATTGCCCTATATGGTGACTACGGTATTTCGTTATTTTTGTTTGTCTTGGCTTGATGGTTATATTTGGTTATGCATAAAACCCTATATTTATATGCGTCCCGCTTGTTGTAGCGCCTGCTGCAAAACAACGCTGTCATCAAAATCATGACGGACACCGTTGATCTCTTGGTAAGTCTCATGACCTTTGCCCGCAATAACCACAATGTCATTGGCGCTGGCGTGACTTACTGCATACTCAATCGCTCGTTGGCGGGCAGGCTCAATATGCGTACGCTGATACTGCTCTTCATTCATGCCAGCCTGCATATCTTGCAAAATCATATTGGGATCTTCAGTGCGCGGATTGTCGGCAGTTAATATTACTTGATCAGCACCAGAC
>NZ_JBPYDC010001131.1:0-695 GCF_051847575.1 Psychrobacter sp. 1U2 | reverse complement strand
TGAAATATAAGGCATCAAGTTGTTTGGGATATCATTGGGATCTTCACCAATCTGTCCTGATGGATGTGCACCTACTGGGTTAAAGTACCGCAGTGTCACTAAGTTCAAGTTATCATTCGATACAGCTAAGTCTTCTAAAATGTACTCAACTGTAAGTTTACTTTGCCCATATGGGTTGGTACAAGATCTCGGAGAGTTTTCATCAATGGGCAGAGTCTTAGGGTCGCCATATACAGTAGCTGATGAAGAGAAGATGAAGTTACTGACGTTGTATTCTGCCATTACATTGAGTAAAGTAATCGTACCATTCACATTATTGTCATAGTACTTTAGAGGCTTAGCAACGGATTCACCCACGGCTTTTAAGCCTGCGAAGTGAATAACACCAAAGAACTTATGCTTATCGAATACTTCTCTAAGTAATTTAGCATTTCGGATATCACCTTTGATAAACTCAATTGGTTGTCCACTGAGCTTAGAGACCCGGTTGACAGACTCAAGGTTACTGTTTGACAAGTTATCATATACTACAATATCATAGCCCGCTTGATGCAGCGCAATACAAGTATGTGAGCCAATATAACCAGCGCCACCAGTTACTAAGATCTTGTTATTCATGACAATTCGCTACAATAAAAACACCCTATTGTAGGGCTGTAGCATAGTTTTTTCAAGGTGTTAAAACGGCTGATAAG
>NZ_JBPYDC010001130.1:0-695 GCF_051847575.1 Psychrobacter sp. 1U2 | reverse complement strand
GATCCAAGCATAGCCGCCAGTCGTCCGCTAGCTTTTTATTGCTACTCGGTAAATCAAGGTCTACCTGAAACTATTGAGACGCAATCGGCCGCGTTGGCTTGGCTTGGTGACATTGGCTTTAGTGTCAGTGCCGTACGAGTGGTAAAAAACCCACGCGAAACTCAAGAGTACTATGAGTCTGTGATTGAAAAGCGTGCCAAGCTACCGTTTGAAATCGATGGTGTGGTAATTAAAGTCAATAGCTTAGCCTTACAACAGCAGCTTGGATTTTTGTCACGTGAGCCGCGCTGGGCAACTGCCTATAAATTCCCCGCCGAAACCGTCATGACCCGTCTGCATACTATCGAATGGCAGGTCGGGCGTACGGGACAGATTACCCCAGTTGGTAAATTAGAACCCATCAAGGTTGGCGGCGTCACCGTTAGTAATGTGACTTTGCATAATTTTGGTGAAATTCAGCGCTTAGATGTGCGTGCAGGCGATATGGTCAGCGTACACCGGGCAGGCGACGTCATTCCAAAAGTCACGCGCGTCTGGCATGATCAGCGTCCAGAAGACTCTGAGCCAGTTAAGCTACCCTCTACTTGTCCTGTCTGCGACTCACCTGTCATCCTGCCAGAAGATGAAGCGTTGGCGCGTTGTACTGGCGGACTGTTTTGTCCCGCGCAGCAGACCGAGGCATTGATTCATTTTGT
>NZ_JBPYDC010001129.1:0-695 GCF_051847575.1 Psychrobacter sp. 1U2 | reverse complement strand
CTCGGTGCCTTGGTGCAAGGATTAGAAGCAAGCAATCGTTTGTATACGGGCGGACCTTTTGACTGGTTCTCACCATTCCCAATCATGTGCGGATTTGCGCTTATTATTGGTTATGCACTACTTGGTTCTACTTGGCTTATCATCAAAACTGAACACAAACTACAGGTTTGGGCGCGTAAAGTCTCCGGCTGGATGTTAATGGCATTAGTAGCCGCAATGATTGCCGTCACGGTATCTATGTTCTTCTCCGATATAGATGCACTTGAAGGCTGGTTTAGCTTCCCAGGCTTGCTCTATCTTGCGCCAATGCCACTTATTGTTGTATTGCTATTCTTTTTAATGCGTAAAGACTTAAATACTGAGCGCGAGTACCGTCCATTTTTATTGACGGTTGCTCTATTTTTGATGGGTTATATTGGTGTTTGTTTTGCTATATTCCCTTATATAGTCCCGTATCAGATGACGATTTATGAGGCAGCAGCGGCTGACACTTCGCTCTCCTTTATGCTGATTGGTGCAGTTATTATGCTACCGATTATCTTAAGCTATACCGCTTTTGCGTATTATACTTTTAAGGGAAAATCTGATCACAATCCTATGTACTAATGACTAATCATGGTATGAATTGGATAAATTAGAATGACTGTGGCGGCCGTGTTAAATGACACCAGCCACAAACAAAAAGCAAATGGGGA
>NZ_JBPYDC010001128.1:0-696 GCF_051847575.1 Psychrobacter sp. 1U2 | reverse complement strand
TCAAGAGATGATGAGCTTTGCAGAGCAAGATGCTGGTTTTATGGTTTCTCGTAGTGTCATTGAGATTAGCGGTCGCTGTCAAAGTTGCCAATAAAATATCTCTGTTCTGTATAGACCTTCTGTCTACTTTTATTTAATTTTCGGCTGTTATTCTATGAGCCTTTTAGCGCAATCGTCCAATAAGCAACTCACCTCTGATGGGTTACCTTTACTGAGCCTAAATGGTATTAATTACCATATTGGTCCACAGTGCTTGGTTAAGAACATCAATATCGATATTGCTATTAATGAAACTGTCAGTCTAATCGGTCCAAACGGTGCTGGTAAGTCGACCTTGGTCAAACTTATCTTAGGTCTCATCACACCTACAGCGGGTAAGATTGTCACTCATCAACCACTACAACTTGGTTATGTGCCGCAGCGTTTTACAGTGCCACCTATTTTGCCGTTACGTGTAAAAGACCTATTGGCGCAGGCAGATAAACGTCGTTTAACATCAGAACAACGTCAGTTTATTTTTGATAACTTATCTTTGAATCATCTGTTATCGCGGCAGATGCTGCATCTTTCTGGCGGTGAAACTCAGCGCGTACTACTGGCACGAGCCTTACTAGATAAGCCGAATCTACTCATTTTAGATGAGCCAATGCAAGGGTTAGATCCCGATACTGAGGTTTGGCTTTACCAGTTTATCGA
>NZ_JBPYDC010001127.1:0-696 GCF_051847575.1 Psychrobacter sp. 1U2 | reverse complement strand
GCTTAAAGGCTTACGTTTCGCTATCAAATCTGGTGACAGCATTTTGGATAACGCAACCACTCAGGTTGGACGTTTTAAAACGTGGTTTGATAATAACAAAGCGAAAGCTGCGCTTGATGAGCAGCCTACCGCAAAACGTAACTATACAAAAACTGCTAAGCAAAATGACGTCACTACAAGTAACCATACTCTTGATTTACAAGAGCTTGAATTTAAAAAAGCGCCTATCAATTGGATACCGGCGACTATACTAGTAGCGACTCCTATTGCTGCTGCTGTCATTACTCCATGGTATTTGTTTACCCATCAAGTAAGCGCGCCTGTCTGGGG
This sequence comes from Psychrobacter sp. 1U2, assembly GCF_051847575.1. NCBI lineage: Bacteria > Pseudomonadati > Pseudomonadota > Gammaproteobacteria > Moraxellales > Moraxellaceae > Psychrobacter > Psychrobacter sp. 1U2. The sequence continues at coordinate 366 of NZ_JBPYDC010001127.1, read as the reverse complement.
TGTTTTTGGTGCTTTTATGGTATGGACAGGCATTAGTATTACTGCAGGTTATCATCGCTTGCTGTCGCATCGTGCTTACAAAGCGCATCCAGTGGTAAAAAACTTTTTACTACTAGGTTCAACGCTAGCAGTACAAGGCTCTGCATTTGACTGGGTCTCAGGTCACCGTACCCATCATCGCCATGTTGATGATCGTATAGAAGACCCTTATTCAGCCAAACGTGGTTTTTGGTTCAGTCATATCGGCTGGATGCTACGTAATTATCCAAGTGGTAAGTTTGACTATAAAAACATTCCAGACTTAACTAAAGACAAAGTCCTTCAAATTCAGCATAAGTATTATGGTCTTTGGGTACTAGCAGCCAA
>NZ_JBPYDC010001126.1:0-697 GCF_051847575.1 Psychrobacter sp. 1U2 | reverse complement strand
GGTGTGCAAGAGCCAATGACCAGTTGGGGCGCGCTACTACAAGAAGGCTCACAGACGATGCAAGTCGCGCCTTGGCAGATTTTGATTCCGTCTGCATTTTTGGTCATTACTCTATTTTGCTTTAACTTTATCGGCGATGGTCTGCGTGATGGGTTTGATCCCAAAGATCGCTAGGAGGTCGACACTATGACAACTCAAAATATCAATACCGCCGCTCAAAACCATGCTAAAAATGATACTAAAAACAGTCCTCCTAAAAAAATAGTTTCGACCATTCGTGATGACAGTAGGGACGCGCCTGTAGATAGCCGCTCTGAGAAAAACAGCTTACTGACCGTCAAAGATTTATCTGTACAGTTTACGACAGAAGACGGTCTGGTGACCGCGGTAAATGGTCTAAATTTTAACCTCAATGAAGGGGAGACTTTAGGCATCGTTGGTGAATCCGGCTCTGGTAAATCGCAAACCGCCTTTGCCATTATGGGGCTGTTGGCTAAAAATGGCCGCACTCAAGGTTCGGTACGTTTTGAAGGTCAGGAGCTGCTAGGACTACCGCAAAAGGCATTGAATAAAATCCGCGCTGAGCAAGTCGCGATGATCTTTCAAGATCCGATGACCTCCCTGAACCCTTATATGAAAATAGGAGATCAGCTTGCCGAGGTTTTGATTTTACATAAAGGCATGAGTAAAAAGGCGG
>NZ_JBPYDC010001125.1:0-697 GCF_051847575.1 Psychrobacter sp. 1U2 | reverse complement strand
ACCTCCCGTAGTGCCCGTATTTTGGACAGTCTATACCAAACGCCAATCGCTGATGCGTCGATATTGGTGGCCATCACTCATGAGCGTCATCCTAAGCTACTCTTGACACGTCGCGCCGCGCACATGAACAGTCACGCAGGGGAGGTCTCCTGTGCTGGTGGTAAGTATGAAGTAGGTGATGGCAACAACGTTGTCACAGCCTTACGTGAAGCTTGCGAGGAGACAGCGCTACCACCAAATAAAGTGCAGCTACTGGGGCAATTACCTATTCAAACCTCTAAAAGCGGCATGAGTGTGCGTCCAATCGTGGCGCTCATTGCTCCAGGTTTGGTATTGGTGCCTGAGATGGGAGAGATATCACGCATCTTTTGGGCAGATTTTGAAACCTTACTTACTCAGCCAACTGTAGAATATGCAGTAGAGTATGCGATACAAGATCAAGTGGCGACGATGCTGACACCCAGCTGGCAAGTAGACGGTGAGACAGTATGGGGGCTAACAGGACGCGTTATCGCAAGTCTACTAGAAACTGGGTTCGATCGGCAGCTTGAATGGTACTACCGCATACAAGATAGTAGACTATAAAAGTTGTCAGCTTATAAGCGCTTACGTATATTTATCTAATAAAAAAGCATTACTTAGGTTTTTTGTGGATTTATTATAGTTACTGTTCGCCTTGTTGATAATGCTTTTAGAT
>NZ_JBPYDC010001124.1:0-697 GCF_051847575.1 Psychrobacter sp. 1U2 | reverse complement strand
AACAAGCGTTCATAAAAAAACCTTGTCCTAGTGGCAAGGTTTTTTTATATCTATTCAAAATGTCATATTTAATACTGTCCCTTGTAGTTTTAGCCTCGCGCCGCTTTAATACTACGTCCATCTCACTTTCGGCGGTAATAATAGCTTACTAGGATGAAAACCAGCAGCACGGTAGCTATCTATTAACGTATTGATCGGGCGAACATAAACCTCACCGCGCCAAACAAAATATGCATTAGCCTGCTCAAATGGCTTATCATCAAACCATAAAAACACGCCTTCCATCATTTTGGGCCAGTCGTTCCAATCAATCTCAATCACATCGAACATTATCGCTAAAAAAGCAGATAGTAACGTATCATGACTCACTGCCAACATTAAATGTCCATGCTGTGGCTGGTTTTGATAAAAAAGCGATAAAATATCGAGTCCACCTTGATAGGCATTTTTTGTACCTTCAAGGTTACCTTGTAAAAAACGATTAATAAAATTGAGCACACCAATCTCTTTAAAGACTGCATTCGCAATTTCAGGCTCAGTAACCAAGCTACCTGGCTCAACCAATAACGATTGATGCGCTATCGGTCGTTGTAATCCTGCCCCTTCTTGCATTAGCTGCGCAGTATCAATACAACGTCCAATAGGGCTTGAGATGCTATCTACGTCGAGAGAATATGGTAGATGACCAGCTAACCAG
>NZ_JBPYDC010001123.1:0-698 GCF_051847575.1 Psychrobacter sp. 1U2 | reverse complement strand
TATCTAAAAATATATACCATCAAAAAGCTAAGATCTGCTCAAAATCTTGTGAGTTAACGACTTCTGGTATTAGCGTAAGCTGCGCGGCTAAATCGCTTGGTACCATGCCTGTAAGCCATCCGCTAAATACATCCTCAGGTAGCCAAGCGGGCGGCATATCATATAGTTCAAGAGATTGAATCATACCGTGCAAACGCGACTTCGGCTGCATTAATAGTCCAAAAACAGGAGCGTCTAAATAAAGCTGCACCTCATGACCGAAAGTTGCAAGCGTCAAGGCGAGGGCACAACCTTCATAACTTGCCATCTCCGTTGGAGTGCGCAGCTGAATGAGTAATTTCATAGGTTATTTCTTATTATCCATGATGAATATTCGTACTTAATTGGCACTTAAAACTGTAGCAGACGGCAGTTGCCTTGCATCATTATAGCAAGCTCACTAAGTCCAACTAAATGAAAGCCATCGGCAATATTTTCACCATTTAGCTGATGGCGTGTGCTGTTATCACTATCACTGATACCGCGGCTAAGCGCAGTGCTGACGCATACAGGTAGCGAGAGCTGGTATTGCTTAGCAAGCGCTTGCCATTCTTGAGTTAAGTCAGTCTGATCCGCTGACTGCCAGCGTAGGCGATTGGCTGTATGCGCAGCGTCAGCGTAAAAAAAGACATTTAAAGGTTGCGTATCGTTTTCAATGA
>NZ_JBPYDC010001122.1:0-698 GCF_051847575.1 Psychrobacter sp. 1U2 | reverse complement strand
GGAGAGGTGAACTATGACAAAAGTATGCGTGACACAGCCTTGTTCGATGCGGCGCGTATTCAGGCTCGTTATGGTTGGATGAAAGACGTGGCATATACACATATTCATCAGGGCATGCCAGAAGTTATCGACCAATTATTTGTTTCAGAAGAGTTTTTGCTTGACAGTAAGTTTTCGCTAGGCCATGTAGAACGTGTGGATTATTTTAATGATCACTTAAAGTGGGATTATGATGATAGAGTCACTGACCATGGTATTGTTCGAGCAAAGATAAGACTTCACAATTAACCGTACAACATAACGAGTCAAATTATCAATAGGTACATTATCATCTAATCTATTCACGCCCCTTGTTTGATAATGTGCAAGTGTTTATGATGCTCCCTCATCGAATTTAGTAGCAACAATACTTACTATTAAATTGACATTAGTATGCTGGTTTAATGTTAGTGTTATTCGATGAAGATCATATCTATAAATAATAGGGCGTAATAACAAGAGGTTCATAATGAGTGATCATAAAGACGACAAAATAGAAGACATATTGGTCGATTCAGAATTGGCTAAGAAGTTGGTACCAAACAAGTTCAAGTTTACAAGCCAGCAAGGTCGAGTACGCCGTCAAAAACTGCTGATGGGCGCAAAAAAACTGAGTGAGACTCGCTCTATTAATGATATTAGCTTGGCTGATGTGTGTG
>NZ_JBPYDC010001121.1:0-698 GCF_051847575.1 Psychrobacter sp. 1U2 | reverse complement strand
AACAGTAAGTATGACATCGACATCATTGAACTAGAAGCGGCTCAATTACCACGCGCTCGTGACGAAGTCGACTTTGCTGTTATCAATGGCAACTATGCAACAGATGCTGGTATTGAGCTAACCGAAGCGTTGTTCCAAGAGCCAAGCTTTGCTTATGTTAACTGGTCAGCGGTCAAATCTGCTGATGCTGGTAAAAAATGGGTTGAAGACGTCACCAACGCTTATAACTCAGAAGCCTTCAAAAAGTATGCTCATAATACTTTTCCAGGCTACAAATATCCAAAAATCTGGGGTGGTAACACTGCACCAGCTACCGAAACTACTGCAAGCACTGCTCCTGTAGAAGCAGAAGCAGCTCAGTAATCAAGAGCTTAATGGCTAAAAGTTTTAGACCATTAAATACTGCTAATTTGAATTAATTAACAGTGCTAATAAGACAAGTCGTAAACACAAAAATGCCCACTACTTATGAGTAATGGGCATTTTTTACGTTCTAAATTTTATATTTAGCTTTTGTACTAATCGTTAGATAGTGCTTCTAAACAAGTCCAGCTCAATATCATAACTAGGCTCAGGTTTTTTAAACAAGTACTTACCATTACGAATTGAGGCCAGTACATCCGCGCGTTGGCGCACCGCTTCAAATGGACTTGTCGCATCCAATACTAGGAAGTTTGCTGCCTTACCCACCTCAATAC
>NZ_JBPYDC010001120.1:0-699 GCF_051847575.1 Psychrobacter sp. 1U2 | reverse complement strand
TGCCACTGACGCCAAGTTTAACCTTGTCACGGACGCCAGCCCCAACTAAGGTGTTATGTACCAACAAAAACCCTTCAACCATGGGCATGCCGACATTGTCCATAAACTCAACGGGTGCTGCGCCCGTACCACCTTCTGCACCATCAATCACGATAAAATCAGGGTAATTGTCCATCTCTATCATGGCTTTGACAATCGCCATAAACTGCCACGGCTGACCAATACACAGCTTAAAGCCCACAGGTTTACCGCCGGACAGCTCGCGTAGCTCTTGCCAAAAATTCACCAGCTCGCGCGGGGTACTAAAGGCAGTATGCGAGGAGGGCGACACACAGTCTTGACCAGTAGAGACTTGACGCGTATCTGCAATCTCTTGAGTGATTTTTTCGCTTGGTAGCACGCCACCTTTACCTGGTTTTGCGCCCTGTGATAGTTTGATTTCAATCATTTTTACTTGTGGGTCAACCGCTTTTTCGGCAAAGGACTGTGGGTCGAAGTCGCCATTTTCATCACGGCAACCAAAATAACCCGTACCAATCTCCCAAATCAGGTCCCCACCGAATTTACGGTGATAAGGACTGATTGCGCCCTCGCCCGTATCGTGGGTAAAGCCGCCCATCTTCGCGCCTTGGTTGAGCGCCATAATGGCATTGGCAGACAAGCTTCCAAAGCTCATCGCTGAGATGTTAAATACGGACA
>NZ_JBPYDC010001119.1:0-699 GCF_051847575.1 Psychrobacter sp. 1U2 | reverse complement strand
GACACCCGTCCTGAGTTCGAGCCGCCTAAAATTACATGGACACCGGTTATTTCACCCTCATCTATGAGTATTTATAGCGCTGGTAATCAAAACAATTTTCCAGAATGGCAGGGTGATGCGCTTATGAGTGGTTTATCATCCAAGGCTTTAATCGTAGTCGATATGAAAGAGACAGGCGATGCGTCTGAGCGTTATCGTTATGATATGGGTGCTCGTATTCGTAATGTTCTGACAGTCGATGGTGAAGTGTGGGTATTAGAAGATGGCGATAGCGGTAGATTGTTACAACTCTTACCAAAATAAGAATATGCCTCTTTATTTGATTTATATACTTTTGCCATATAAATGCTGCGATGATTCCTAATTGTTAGTATATAAAGAAGTAGAATGTTTTAAGACACATCTGTAATAATAAGAGGTATTGATGCTTAATTCTTACTATTATTACTGTTTTTAAACTGGTTATAAGCCATTAATCCGCAGTATTGCAGTCAGTTGCAAACTTGTAAGTAGTTGAATTAGATTTGATAGTTAAGAAATATCTTGTTATTGTGTGCCTCACAGGAAATTAAGGTAAATTTACAGATGGACCATGTAAAAGTTGAGAGATTGGGACCGTTTCCGCGAGTGAGTAAGCCCGTTTTTATTACGTCAGGTATTTTAATCGTCGGTTTTATCATTTTTGGGGCATTTTTTACT
>NZ_JBPYDC010001118.1:0-700 GCF_051847575.1 Psychrobacter sp. 1U2 | reverse complement strand
ATAATGAAGTTAGTGATCAGCATGCCATTGATGCTTTAAACCGCTTATTTGAAGTAGAGACGGATGTCAATAATATTGGCGCCATTATCGCAGAGCCAGTACAAGGTGAAGGTGGTTTCCAATTAATGTCACCATCATTCGCTAAATATCTACGTGCTTTCTGTGATGACCATGGTATTTTGCTGATTATGGATGAAATTCAATCAGGCTATGGTCGTACAGGGTCACCATTTGCATTTCCGCACTTAGGAATCGAACCGGATATGATACTACTAGGTAAAAGTATCGCAGGAGGATTGCCTTTAGGTGCTGTAATAGGTAAAGCTAGCGTGATGAACGGCTTACCTAAAGGCAGTTTAGGAGGTACTTATTCAGGTAATCCGGTCGCATGTGCAGCAGCAAATGCAACTATAGATATCATGCAAGAGGACGAGATATGGGCCTTTGCCGATCAATATGCACAAACGATTGAGAATACCATTGCTCAGTGGCAAGAAGAAGGCATTTCGCCTTGGTTATATGGTCTCACTGGTATTGGCGCTATGCGTGGTATTGAGCTTCGTCATTCTGAATACGGCACTCATCCGAGTATAATGGCGTGCGTTTTAAAGCAAGCGCGTGAGGAGGGTCTATTGCTCATGCCTAGTGGTAAACATCGACATATTATTCGTCTGTTACCGCCACTGACTATAGAGCCTGA
>NZ_JBPYDC010001117.1:0-702 GCF_051847575.1 Psychrobacter sp. 1U2 | reverse complement strand
TCATCAGGACGCACCAACACTTTGATCGGCGTGCCATTAGGATAGTCATACTCGCAATACTGCGGCTGGCCCAGTTCATCGTAAACTTCCATACGTCGATAGATATCACCAAGCGCGGTCTCGACATGTCCCTCTTTAATGATGCCATCTATCATGGCTCCTTCACCAACAAACTCAGCAACGAACGGACTAATTGGCTCATGGTATAGCTCACTTGGCGTGGCCCACTGTACCAGCTTACCTCTGTGCATCACCCCTACTTTGTCTGCAATTGCAAAGGCTTCATTTTGATCATGAGTCACCAGTATCGCTGTGGTGTTGGTACGTTTAAGAATATCACGTACATTCATCGCCAGTGATTCGCGCAGTACTACATCAAGATTAGAAAAGGGCTCATCAAGTAACAATAATTGGGGCTTGGGCGCTAAGGCACGTGCTAAAGCAACTCGCTGCTGCTGACCGCCTGAAAGCTCACTTGGACGCTTGTTGGCATGCTCAGGTAACTCAACCAGATTCAACATCTCAGTCACGCGTGCTTTTTTGTCAGCGACTGACCAACTATTTAGACCAAAAGCAATATTTTTTGCCACACTTAGGTGACCAAACAATGCATAGTCCTGAAATACCATGCCCATGCCGCGCTTAGCAGGTGCAACGGCAAAAGATGTACGTGCTGTCTGCTCTGTTAGGCGCTGACCATTC
>NZ_JBPYDC010001116.1:0-702 GCF_051847575.1 Psychrobacter sp. 1U2 | reverse complement strand
ATATGAAAGGCACACCGCAATTTCCGCAGTGTGGTTTTTCAGCACGTTCTATTGAAGTGTTGACCCAAATTGGTCGTCCATTCGCGTTTGTTAACATTTTGGAAAATCCAGAAATCCGTGCGACGTTACCGAAAGTTGGTAACTGGCCAACGTTTCCACAGTTATGGATTGATGGTGAGTTGATGGGCGGATCAGATATCATTCTTGAGATGTATCAATCAGGTGAGCTTAAGCCGTTGGTTGAAGCAAACAGCCCTGCTGCTTAATGATCTACATTTTTTTGGACCACTTTGTTGTCCAAAACTACTTTATTGTTTAAATAAGTGATTTGTATTTTTTGGCATTGCAAACCCGAGTAACTGATATAGTTGCTCGGGTTTTTGTTGTCTATGTACTTTGTTGTTTTTATCGGTTTTAGCCCCATATAGTGGTTAAGATACATACAATTTAGATAATAAGAGATACTTATGAATGACCAATCAAAACAAGATGCCTCAGCTAAGCAGCAAGAAGCGACAGAACAAACTGCCATTGAGAAGCGCCGTGAACATCTAAAAGCTGAGTCTCTACGCCTTATTGAGATGGCAGGCAATGAGCCAAACTCTGCACTTAGATGTATTCATCAACTGAGTGTGGCAGGCGGTGCTACAGAAGCGACTTATGTTGCCATTGAGCAGCGAGTGGTAGCTGATCAAGACACAG
>NZ_JBPYDC010001115.1:0-702 GCF_051847575.1 Psychrobacter sp. 1U2 | reverse complement strand
AAGCATATAGAGTTTCAGTCGCTTTATCAGCGACTACTCGACTTATCGGTTTTGTGTTTGGATTACCAGGGTTATAAACAGTGATGGTCTCTCCAGGCTCAAACTTAGCATTCGGGTTAAGAGTCTTAAGATACTTCTCACTCATATGAAATTTTTCTGCTAACGCTTCACTGATGCTTTCATAGTACATACCTTCAAGCTTGGCTTTCGCTTCTGCACCAGTAGGAATGCTAGTAGTTTTCACATTCACATCGGCATCATTTAGCTTATAGCTAACCAATACAGGTTGGGACATAAGCTTTTTATTGTTAGTTAAGGCTTGCCATGTCTCATCATTGAGATGATCTGTCACCTTCAAACCACGAGCTTTTTGGAACGCTTGCATGGCCTTTCGAGAGTTTTTACCCCAATAACCATCTATAGGCCCGACACTACTTTGGTTCCAGTTCAGTAAAGCTTGAAGCTTGGTACTCATGCTACGATTTACCTCTACCCCTTTCTGCCAACTATCGTTATTCACCTTTTGAGCAAACTTTGGTAAGTTATCTGTCGCATACTTAATAGTAGGCAATAGCTTGTTCAATGAAGTTACCGTGTCACTATCTCCAGCAAGCTTTTGACTGACTCCATTAGTCACCGGACTAACATCAGTGCTAGAAAATTTGTTACTAGCATTAGCATTGGTATTGGTATTGGTGTTAG
>NZ_JBPYDC010001114.1:0-702 GCF_051847575.1 Psychrobacter sp. 1U2 | reverse complement strand
GCCGGCGATGATAACGCGTGGACCCGTCATGTACCTTTTATGATAGTTATCAAAAATAAGAGTGTGCTTATCATCGTGAAGTAAGGCTTGTAGCTCTTTGCAAATACCTGGCGCGACGATAGTGATAGCAGCGCCGGCACGACTGAGTAAGTCGGCTTTGCGCAGCGCGACATCACCACCACCAACGATCAGTACTTTGCGGTCTTCTAATTTAAAAAACAATGGAAAGGTGTTCATAGCATCACCAATTATTCAGTCAATGTAAGATATGCCACCATTATGAAGTATCACAGGCACACGCTCACGTAGTGAATTGGCATTAGCATATTCGTTTTTGTCATGTTAGTTGTGATTTTTGATGGAATGTGGAATAGAGGGGAGAATAATGTTAAGAACGCTTGCGACAAAAAAGCTCTCTTACAAGTGTAAAAGAGCCTTTTAAACAGAGATTTTTAAACGATGAGTTACGGTAACGCTTGATTACAACTGCGTATGCAGACCACACTCACGATGCTCTTCTACCTTGGTTGGGTCAAAGTAGTCAAACTCATTTGGCAGATTATGCTCATCTAAATACACATCTAAATCGCTATCGGTTTTTTCAAATAAAGGCGCGACTTTTAACACGCCATCTTTTGATAAGCTAAGAACATCAAGACCTTGACGGAATTCGGTTTGATCCTTGCGAATAGCATTGAACCA
>NZ_JBPYDC010001113.1:0-703 GCF_051847575.1 Psychrobacter sp. 1U2 | reverse complement strand
GCTTGATTTGATATCTAAAACCTACCGCCTAGACTCTAATACTCATATTACTTGTTTGGTATTAGCGCAAGCAATGGCTTCTCATTACTGTAACTTAAAATATGAACTGACAAAAACAACAACGGCGTCTTGATTTACAAGACGCCGTTATAGAGCTTATATTCAGAATTAATACTCCAAAAGCGTCCTTGCTTTTATATCTATACCCTACCTTTTAACCAAACTAAAAATTTAGTTAAAACCGATACAATCGTTACGATATGTTTTAGCACAAAGCCCCTAAAACTGCGTAGCAATTAAGCGGTTAAAATACCTTTTATAATATCAAGACCTTCTTGCAATACTTCATCTTCAACTGTTAGAGGAACCATGACACGAATCGCGTTGCCATGCATACCACAAGACGCTAACAATAAACCTTGTTCAAAAGCTTTAGCTTTTAGGTTAGCTGTTGCATCCGTATCAGGTTTGCCCTCACTATCGATTAGCTCAAAAGCTAACATTGCACCTTTGTGACGGATATGACCGATACTGCTAAGGTTTAGATCTTTTAAGAATGCTTCGATTTTATCGCCAATCTCAACACTACGCTCAAGTAGGTTCTCTTCTTCAATGACTTCCATGACGGCCAGTGCTGCCACACATGCAAGCGGGTTACCAGAATAAGTCCCACCCAAACCGCCGACTTGCGGTGCATCCATAA
>NZ_JBPYDC010001112.1:0-703 GCF_051847575.1 Psychrobacter sp. 1U2 | reverse complement strand
CCACTCAACCAGCATTCTACGCCATGTGGTACTACTTTAATAAGTTGTACATTTGGGTCTTCTTTACCGTGCTCAAAAAACGCATTGTAGACAGGTGACCATAGCTCATCTAGCTTATCTTTATCTGTTGGCAGCTCTGCATTGGCACTGACAGAAACATAGTCTTTTTCGTCTTGAGTGGCATAAGACAAGCCTATTTTTTGATTGTCTTGAATATCTTTTACGACATCTGAAGTTTTGTCACCGATAAACCAAATCTCTTTATCAGCGATACTGGCTTCACTCGTCGTCATCGGCCATGCATGCACATCACCTTTACTATTAATAGTGCTCATCATGGCAAACTTTACGTCTTTAATTACGTCTTGGATTTTATCGATTTGTTCTTGTTTATTCATAATAGATATCCTTATTACGTTAAAGTTGAAATTATTGTGAAAACTGTGTTAATGGTTTTAATTATTAGCTGGTTGTAGAATAACGATAGTTGCCTGCCTGATTATATAGGTTGCCCGTAAGACGATGTGAGCGTTTGTAAAACGTATAAGAGTTAAGTAAAAAATGTGTCAGATTAGGCAAAAGTTTGCTGATAAAAAGAAATAGATATCGTAATAACAGCTCACAAATTATTTATAAGTATGGTAGCCAATTTATCACGGTTTACCCCTGCTTATTATGAGCCTTCTTGTTATAATACACGGAC
>NZ_JBPYDC010001111.1:0-703 GCF_051847575.1 Psychrobacter sp. 1U2 | reverse complement strand
TTTAGTTTGTTTTTTGGCGGGCGGGTTATTCGTCATCTACGCTCACTTAAGTATGGTCAGGCGGTCCGTGATGACGGCCCTCAGTCGCATCTAATCAAGACCGGGACGCCCACCATGGGCGGCGTTTTGATTCTGACTTCCATTGGGGTAGCCACACTGCTATGGGCAAGGCTGGGCAATCCTTACATTTGGATTTTGCTGATTGTAATGATTATCTTTGGCGCTGTTGGCTGGGCAGATGATTGGCTCAAGATTAAATATAAAAATCCTCAAGGCCTGATTGCTCGCAAAAAGTATTTTTGGCTGTCTGTTGGTGCGTTATTTGTCGGGGCTTCCCTTTACTATATAGCTACGCTACAGCCTGATATGGCAACGACGCGTGAGATGCAGGATCTGCTGATTCCCATTTTCAAAAACTTAACGATTCCATTTTCGGCCGTGCCATTTGGTATCGGTTTTATTATTTTTACCTACTTTGTCATTAATGGTGCCTCTAACGCAGTCAATTTAACGGATGGCTTAGATGGCTTGGCTATTTTGCCCATAGTGCTCGTCGCAGCAGGTCTGGGTGCGATGGCATATGTATCAGGTGATGTTAGATTTTCTGAGTATTTGCATGTTCCCTATATAGCTTATAACTCTGAAGTTATTATCGTTTGCGGTGCAATGATTGGAGCCGGTCTTGGGTTTTTATGGTTTAATG
>NZ_JBPYDC010001110.1:0-703 GCF_051847575.1 Psychrobacter sp. 1U2 | reverse complement strand
CAGTACGGCTTTGCAAGATTCTAAGCAACGCATTCACCATACGCTTGGTGATGGGGTATTTAACCACTTTATCAAGATGGTAGAACCAGTAACAGTAGCACGTGCACACCTTACCGCCGAAAACGCAGCTTCAGAGATTGATAGAGTCATTCGTGTGACCCTCAAAAAACACCGTCCAGGCTACTTGCTACTATCACCAGATGTGGCACGTCAGCCTATTTACCCACCATCTACTAAGCTTGTCGATAGTGCAGAGAAAATAACCAGTGAAGCTGCCTTGGCTGATTTCAAAAAAGCATTGAAGGCGTTTTTGCCGAACAAGACCACCACTTTGATGGCGGACTTGATGGTGCATCGTTTAGGACTACAAGACCAGCTCAAAGCTTTGATTGCGGATACCGAGATTCCTTATACGACGCTATCTTGGGGTAAGACTCTATTGGATGAGCAAAGCGATCGCTGGGCTGGCACATATGCAGGCGTAGCATCACGTCCAGTAGTGAAAGATGCAGTAGAAAACTGCGAATGCCTCATTAAAATTGGGGTACAGTATACCGATACGACGACTGCAGGATTTAGCCAAAATATTGACAAAAAAACAGTCGTAGATTTGCATTATGAACGCGCGACCATTAGTGGACAGAACTTTGCTCCTATTGCGTTAGAAGATGCGCTACACGCATTACATGAAGTCATGACATCA
>NZ_JBPYDC010001109.1:0-704 GCF_051847575.1 Psychrobacter sp. 1U2 | reverse complement strand
CGACTATACATCCATATTCTTTTACATGTAATGACGCTGCCAATGCGATGAATGTCATAAATCCATCTACCAATATTTGACCCGAGGCTTTTATGAGTCAATCTGACGTAACTAAAACCTCTGCCAATCTTAAACTTGAACAGCCATCGAGTCCGCCTAAGCGTAAGACGTTGCTGCGTCTGTTAAGATATTTAAAACCCTACTGGTGGGCACTTCTTTTAACCGTAATAGGGTTCGCTATCAATGCGGCTACAGAGATCTGGATTGCCAAACTATTACAATATATTACCGATGCTATTAATCAAAACAATCAAGCAAAGCAAAATTGGTTTCCTGCTTTGATTATTGCACTATTCTTTGTGCGCGGTGTTGGTAGCTTTTTGGGTAACTATTATTCTGCATTAGTCTCACGGAATCTGGTTTACGAGCTACGGGTACAAGTGTTTAATAAGTTATTACGCTTGCCAAGCTCTTTTTATTTGGCCAATCCTGCAGGAACCATCTCCTCCAAACTAATATTTGATGTCGAGCAGGTAACGGCGGCTAGTACCGACTCTATGAAGACTGTGTTGCGTGATGGCTTAACAGTCGTCGCTTTGATTGGTTTTTTACTTTATAGTAATTGGCGCTTGACGTTGATTTTGTTTTTGGTATTGCCACCGATCTTATGGTTGATTCGTTTTGCCTCTAAACGTTACCTAAAG
>NZ_JBPYDC010001108.1:0-704 GCF_051847575.1 Psychrobacter sp. 1U2 | reverse complement strand
ATGGTCAAGGGGGTGTCACTGAGGAAGAGCTACTCACTTATCGTCAGCAGTTTTTGGATGATTATGAGGCCGTTGGCGGTATCCATACTAGTGGACAAGACGTTTATGTCAATGTAGTTGGCGGCGTCAAAGTAATAGAAACGGGCTCTGATTTGGCAGTACTATTGGCTTGTGCATCCAGTATTAGAGAAAAACCATTACCCTCATCATTGGCGGTGTTTGGTGAGGTAGGTTTGTCAGGAGAGATTCGTCCTGTACCAAACGGACAAGAGCGCTTAAAAGAAGCTATGAAGCATGGTTTTACTCATGCCATTATTCCAAAATCAAATGCACCTGCTAGTGATTCACCGCAGTTTAAAGGTATTGTCGTACATGCTGTAGAGCGCCTAGATGATGCAATAGAAAGGGCGTTTGAAATTTATTAACTACGTCAATAAGACAATGTGTCAATAACATAACTGCTAAAAAAGCAGTCATAAAAAAAGTGTCAAACTTATACAAGCTTGACACTTTTTTGTATTTTAATCACTTTTCACACTGCTAATTTCCATACATCTAAATTCTAAAATCGTTTACAGACCTAATGCAATCTTATAGGTATCGATCTTAAAACTATGGACCTGAAACACGTTCAATTGATACATTACCAACACCTTTACTGGTAATACCCAAACGTTTGGCTGCACCATAAGACAAATCTAAAA
>NZ_JBPYDC010001107.1:0-704 GCF_051847575.1 Psychrobacter sp. 1U2 | reverse complement strand
ACTGCTTTGAGCTTGAGTGTAAAGCACTAAAACGCGTACGTGATGAGATGGGTTTGACTAACGTCGAGATTATGATTCCTTTCGTACGTACCGTTGGTGAAGCAGCAGAAGTCATCGAGTTGCTTGAGAAAAATGGTTTAAAACGTGGCGAAAATGGTCTACGCGTTATTATGATGTGTGAGCTACCTACCAACGCCTTACTAGCAGAAGAATTCCTAGAGCACTTTGATGGTTTCTCAATCGGTTCAAACGACTTGACTCAGTTAACGCTTGGTCTTGATCGTGACTCAGGTATCGTCTCACATTTGTTTGATGAGCGTGATCCTGCAGTTAAGAAACTATTGTCTATGGCGATTGAAGCTTGCCGTAAAGCGGATAAATACATCGGTATCTGTGGTCAAGGTCCATCAGATCATCCAGACCTTGCGTTTTGGCTCATGGAGCAAGGTATCAGCTCTGTATCACTAAACCCTGATTCAGTCCTTGACACTTGGTTCTTTTTAGCGGGTGAAGAAGCACAATAAACTGCAGTATTCAGTCACCGCAGTAATTCACACAGTCATTAAAGTTACTTTGATTAGGGTCTATTTGATTTTTTCGAATAGACCCTAATATAATGATTTAAGATATGACTAATTATGTAGGCAACTATGCAGATTTTCCTTGCTCGAGACAACGTACAAGCAGGTCCATATACATTGGAT
>NZ_JBPYDC010001106.1:0-705 GCF_051847575.1 Psychrobacter sp. 1U2 | reverse complement strand
CTACCTTTATCGATCGCTGTTAGGCGCTACTCAAAGTTAACCTTTATCGGCGGATCATACGATGCCCAGCGTGACAATATGTTGTCATTGACAATAGGCACGCTAAAGACGGTCTTATGAGGGCTAAAAAACTCAATATCACTATCGTGGCGAGTGCCTGTCTGCATAAGTCTATCGTGTAGCATAAAGGTCATTTTTAGTGGCGCACCCGCGCATTTCATATCGGTATGTGCCAAAGTCATCACCGCGCGTCCACCTGTCTGGCGAAAGATATCCATCTGCTGCCATGTCTTTAGGGCAGTCTCTGGACTGGCATAGACGCTACCGATACCATCCGTTCCCAAGTCATCAAGACTGAGCCCTTCAATTTGCTCATAACCCAGCCGAAGTCCAGTTGCAATCACCAGATAATCATAGTCTAGGATTGTGCCACTATCGGTCACCACTTGATTATTATCAGGTAAAAACTCACGGGCATTTTCTTGTACCCAATTGATATCTGTAGGCATCAAGTTAGCATTGTCGTCAGTGACCTTGTCCGTACTGCTCCAAACCCCAGTGGCGAGCAAGGTGTAGCCTGGCTGATAATAATGAACTTTGCGGCTGTCTAAGATGGTTAACGTGGCATTAGGTAACTGACGGCTGAGTCTGTTGGCAACGCCCAATCCTGCCACACCTGCACCCACAATTACGATATTGGGATTG
>NZ_JBPYDC010001105.1:0-705 GCF_051847575.1 Psychrobacter sp. 1U2 | reverse complement strand
CTTCTCGCTATATGCTCTCGATGTTCCCGTACCCAAGCGGCAAGCTGCATATGGGTCACGTGCGTAACTATACCATCTCTGATGTCTTAAGCCGTTACTATCGTCTTAAGGGTTTTGATGTCATGCAGCCAATGGGCTGGGATGGTTTTGGCTTGCCAGCAGAAAACGCAGCTATCGCCAACCAAACGCCCCCTGCTGAATGGACGTTTACCAATATTGACAACATGCGTGCACAGCTCAAACTGCTTGGTTTGTCCATTGATTGGTCACGTGAATTTGCCACTTGTAGCCCTGAGTATTATCAGTGGGAGCAGTGGTTGTTTTTACAGTTATACAAAAAAGGCTTGGTCTACAAAAAGCTTGCGACAGTCAACTGGGATCCGGTCGACAATACTGTATTAGCCAACGAGCAAGTCATTGATGGTAAAGGTTGGCGTAGTGGCGCTGCAGTTGAAAAGCGCGACATCCCCATGTATTACTTTAACATCACTGATTATGCCGATGAGCTGCTTGATGATTTAGACCAGTTAGAAGGTCACTGGCCCTCTGAAGTACTGACGATGCAGCGCAATTGGATTGGTCGTAGTGCGGGTATGGAAGTACACTTCCCTTATGAGCTGGCTGGCGAAACCAATACTTTAGACGTGTTCACTACTCGCCCTGATACTTTAATGGGTGTGACTTATGTGGCAGTCGCGGCCGAGC
>NZ_JBPYDC010001104.1:0-705 GCF_051847575.1 Psychrobacter sp. 1U2 | reverse complement strand
AGATGATGAGTACGTCGATTTCTATAAGAACATCACCTATGACATGGATGAGCCACTAACTTGGACGCATAACCGCGTTGAAGGCCGTGTACAGTACACGCAACTGCTTTATATTCCCAAAAAAGCGCCGATGAATTTGTATACGCGTGAGCAGCAGCATGGTCTTAAGCTGTATGTCAAACGCGTCTTTATTATGGATGATGCTGAGCAGTTGCTACCGATGTACTTGCGTTTTGTGAAAGGGGTTATCGACTCAGCAGACCTACCATTGAACGTCAGCCGTGAGCTGCTACAAGAGTCGCGTGATGTAAAATCTATCCGTGATGGTAACGCGCGCCGAATCCTCACCATGCTCGCAAGCCTTGCCAATAGCGAAGATAATGACAAGCAAGAAAAGTTCGCCCAGTTCTATAGTGAGTTTGGCGATGTGATCAAAGAAGGTCTTGGCGAAGACATGGGTAACCAAGAGCGTATTGCTAAATTGCTGCGTTATGCAACCAGCACTGACGATAAGGTTGCGACCAGCTTTGAGGACTACAAAGCGCGTATGAAAGATGGACAAAAAGCCATCTACTATCTAACAGCCGACAATTTGTCTGCTGCAAAAAATAGCCCACAACTTGAGCTATTTAAGAAAAAAGGCATCGAAGTTATTTTGATGACCAGCCGCGTTGATGAATGGGCGATGAACTTCTTGACGTCGTT
>NZ_JBPYDC010001103.1:0-705 GCF_051847575.1 Psychrobacter sp. 1U2 | reverse complement strand
TCTGCATATTGCATGGCTTTGGTCATACAATAATGTGCCGATAGCGCCGTGACACCTATAATTATAAGCCATAGCCACTGAATACCTACTGGCGTCGTCCACCCGTCTATAAATAAAAGCAACCCCAAAGGCGCTTGTATAAAACACATCATAAAAATAATCGTGATTGGGCTATCCGTATTAGATAACGATTTTGTGGCCACATGAGAAAAGGCATAACAGATGGCTGCACCCAACACGATTAGTGACGCATAGTGAGCAACATCTAGGCTAGGTTGAACGATGACTATTATCCCAAGAATGCCTAATAGTACGGCAATAACTTTTTTTACCGTGATAGATTCTTTTAAGAAGAAATACGAGATGATTATCGTCCAAAAAGGGACAGTGAATTCAATAGCAAAAACGGTGGCTAGGGGCAGTAGTCCTATGCCTAAGAACCAACCGTATTGTCCCGCGAAATGAAATAGATTCCTTACTAGGTGTAGTTTGATACGTGTGGGAAATGAGAAACGCGCCTTCTTCAACAGCAGTACGATTGGCAATAGTACCAATAGGCCGATGATACTTCGGAAGAATAAAATCTGAAAAACACCAATTTCATTATTCAGCTCACGAGCACCAATGGCCATCAAACAAAATGAGCTGAATGCGCCAATCATCCAAAGGGTAGAGCGGATCATAATGGTGCAATCCTGTATATAA
>NZ_JBPYDC010001102.1:0-705 GCF_051847575.1 Psychrobacter sp. 1U2 | reverse complement strand
TGATTGCCAATCTTGAACAAGGTTTGTTAGCGATTGGTATACATCATGCTACCATTCAGGTTGAAAGCTTATCGCACCCGCAGACCGAAACCCATAGTGATGCGCTGGTTTGTGATGTCTCAGAACGTCCTATAGATAGTAATAGTCATATTGGGCATAGTCATTAACAATAAGTCTTGAGCATTGCTGTGATTTATTTCATTCTATAATAAAGAACTTCTTCGTTTATTACTTATGTTCAGACTAATTCGGTAGTTTTTTTCAAAACCTTAGTTGTACGATTTAAAAAAATAAGCTTTAAAGGGGGTTATATGGTTATAATATCGATATAAATCCTCTATTTAGTATACTGATTGACATTGGTAAGCAGACTTATTAGTATTTTTTTAACCTACTTATTGACGATATAATCCTATGTCTAGACGCTCGGCGCCCTTTGTCGCCCCAGACTATATTGACAACCCTACGTCAAAAGATGGCAAAAAACACGCCAAGGTTTTGCTATCAACGCTGCAAGAAGACATTGCTAAGTTCCGTGACGAGCAGTTTCCGCCTGACATTTTACGTCAAATTCGCGACATGCCCATCTATGAAGGCAACTTAGCAGAAGTCCAAGCATACCAACAACGTTGGCAAACTTTGCTTGAGCGTGCGATGGCGTTTTATCCTGCAGCCAACCTACCACCCGACTATCTACCACTGCCA
>NZ_JBPYDC010001101.1:0-706 GCF_051847575.1 Psychrobacter sp. 1U2 | reverse complement strand
GATAGCATAGCGCGAACCGTACATTTACGCGGACGACAGCGGCAGTTTACTAGCCGTACTACTTTGCTCAAAAGCGCTGAAGCGCTGAAGCGCTGAAGCGGCGGGTATACGCCTGCCCTATGGTTGTCGTCAAGGCATTTGTCATCTGTGCCGCTGCCAAAAAATCAGCGGTCAAGTCAAAAACATCCAGACAGGGGTTGTCAGCGGTGAAGGTTTTGAGTCTATTCAGACTTGTATTAATGTACCTGTAACCGATGTTGTGCTCGATATTTAATATAATAAAGGACTTTTTATGCGTTTATTACCGCCTATGTTTAGTGCTCGATCCGCGCTCCCTACTACCCCTATTCAGTCTGTAGTAGATAAGCGATGGGTAGCGCAGACTCGTTACCCGACATTAAGCAGCGCGCCCCTATCAAAGGCACAAACTGAGACGATGGCTGCTGAGTTAGATGCGTTATATCAGAGTGTCATGGCATCGCTTGGTGCAGAGGATGCGCGCTATATTCAGCGCATTTATGCTGCTGTCGTTTATAGTGAAATACTAGCACGTGGTCTGCTTGCTGTTGCCGCATGTCCCTCTTCACGCCGTAAGCAATTGAGCATTTGGCTATTAGGTACTTCTTTACTAAGTTTTAGCAAGATATTAAACAACATGGAGCTTGGTCACAATGTCATGCACGGTCAGTATGATTGGATGCAGCAT
>NZ_JBPYDC010001100.1:0-706 GCF_051847575.1 Psychrobacter sp. 1U2 | reverse complement strand
GTCAGTGATGCGTTGTAGATTATGCTATTGATAAATGCTCAGCGCAAAATAAAATCGATACGTTAATAGTTGTACGCGACTGGTATAAATTTTCCTTACTTGCTGCTATCACAGCGGCTACGAAAAAATCATCCCAGTCGCACTTTATCTATTTTAAATTGAGTTCACTATCTATACGAAAGTACTAACTGTAGGGAAATACTAACTGTATGAAAGTGCTAAAAACTAGGAATAATATGATGAAAATGGACACTCAATTTGCCACACGTTTGATGTTTAAGAGTGTGCTATGACAAATACTTCTACCAGCGATTTTGACCACCATTATCTTTGGCATCCTTATGCCAGTCTACCGCCCACTTATTCTAATATCGTTATTGATCATGCAGAGGGTATCTACATCGTCACTGAAGATGGTACGCGCCTTATCGATGGCATGTCGTCGTGGTGGGCGAGCGTACATGGATATAATCATCCCAAACTAAATACTGCTATCACAAAGCAGCTGGGCAAAATGGCGCATGTCATGTTTGGAGGCTTGACGCACAAGCCAGCAATCGATCTGGGTGAAAGACTACTAAACATTGTCCCCAAAGGACTTGATGCGATATTCTATGCTGATAGTGGCAGCATCGCTGTGGAAGTGGCGCTAAAAATGGCGCTGCAATACCAAATCGCGGTTGGACGTACTGATAAAAACCAATTT
>NZ_JBPYDC010001099.1:0-706 GCF_051847575.1 Psychrobacter sp. 1U2 | reverse complement strand
CAAACGGTAACGCAACCAATCTTGCGTTACTGCCAATAAATCTACGTGACGAGGATATAGTCCGACCTCTTCCCAGAGCTCCCGATACATTGCATCCATCGGCGTCTCCCCGCGGTCGATACCGCCTTGCGGGAACTGCCAAGCGTTGTGACCAATACGTTTCGCCCACAGTACTTGCCCCTGTGTATTTGCCAAGATGATGCCGACATTGGCGCGAAAGCCGTCTGCATCTATCATGAACAAACCCTTAAAGTTGTTTAAAATAGCTTATCTCAATAGCATAAAAATATAGCAATCATAATTATTGTTAGGTGAACGGTATACTCATACTAGTAAAACAAGCTTTATTACCATCATTAAACCAAGAAATAGACCAAATGTGTAACAGTATTTTGCTATAAAATGTTTCGTGAATTTAAACGTTAAAAATCAGTCACTTAAGCAAAGGGTTTTATAGGGTTTATAAAACCCTCACTTTCATGAGCTAAGAGGAAAAGTACAGTAAGATTTAGTGATATCGTTAAAGTAATAAAATGACTTAAGTTGTATGACAGATCGTCTATAAAACCTTGTTTTATCCTATGCTAAACTAACCTTGTACTGTTAGTATTCTCAAATATAAAAATATCTAAGCGTTTTAACCAAAGTTTATGAAAGGATAGCAAACAATGGCAGAGTCAAAAGCGAGCGTTACCTGGCAAGAAAA
>NZ_JBPYDC010001098.1:0-707 GCF_051847575.1 Psychrobacter sp. 1U2 | reverse complement strand
GAGTATATCGCGACAATGGGCTTGACGCCTTGCGTTGCCATACCGCCCGCAAGTGTCACCGCATGCTGCTCAGCAATGGCCACATCAAAAAACCGCTCTGGGAACTGACGGGCAAAGTCAATCATCCCAGAGCCCTCTTCCATCGCTGGAGTGATCGCTAATAGCCTATTATCTTGTGCCGCTTTATCGCATAAAAACTGCCCAAACACTTGCGAATACTTTAGTTTAGAAGGCTTATCTTTAGTAGCTTCACTCTCGATAGTCGCTTTATCTTTGGCAAAGTCACAGGCGACAATGTCTTCAGCGGGTAATTTGCTAATGGCATGATAACCGACGGGATCGGCTTCCGCAGGTGCAAAACCTTTGCCTTTAGTCGTATAAATATGTACTAGTACTGGTCCTTTTACCTGTTTGGCAAGTGACAATACTCGTAGCAGCTCAGGAATATTGTGACCATCAAAGGGCCCAAAATAGGTAAAACCAATGGCTTTAAACAAATTGTCTTCTAACTGCGGTACATCACGATGTTCACTATGACGTTTGCGTCGATCAAATGCCTGCATGTTTGGACGATGGCGCAGCACCGGTGCCCCTGTATCTGAGATATCAACTTGATAACCTGACTCCCAAAGCATCGCTAAGTGTCGCGAAAACCCACCAATAGAACACGATATCGACATGTCATTGTCATTTAAAATGACCAATAA
>NZ_JBPYDC010001097.1:0-707 GCF_051847575.1 Psychrobacter sp. 1U2 | reverse complement strand
AGAAGCTGACGTAGTATTAGATGGAGCATCACCGAGTAACGCCGGCTTTAATTCTGTATAGCCAAAGAATATGATGGCAATAAGAATAAGTACGCTAAGAGCAGTCGATTTCCAGCTTTTTTTGTTCTGCCTATTAGAGTTACTAGTATCGTTACGGCTATTCACGTCACTTAGTCTCTGACTGCCGCTCTGATGACTTTGGTTTGAACGTATTGAGGCGTGATTTACTTTGGCGGAACTCTCTTCGATACTCAACGAAGCATCCGTAACCTCAGTTGCTCGCAATTGATCTTTATGGTTACGTTCGCTATTAAAATAGACTCGTTGACCTACGGTAATTGGCTGCGACAACCTGACGTTACTGACATGAAAGAAGACATCTTCACTTTGCTCATCAACATCGATAAAGCCATAGCCTTTATCTGAGTTATAGTGCTTAATTTTGCCACTTTGCATGAGATCATGTTCCTATATAATGTTTTCGTTATGTTGCAACCTGATCTTTATCATGGTTTTTATTGAGAAAGTGAGTTTTTATGGCCCATTTACCCTCAATAAAAAAACGCCAGCAATGGGGCTGACGTTTTTTGTGGATTATACTTGAGGTTAGGTCATAAGTGGTAGGTTAAGGAGTAAAAGTTAACAAGAGACAACAAGTTAGGCACGTGTCTCACCATGTCCATAGACGATCCACTTCTGTGAGGTTA
>NZ_JBPYDC010001096.1:0-708 GCF_051847575.1 Psychrobacter sp. 1U2 | reverse complement strand
TTTTGCGATCTTTACGTACGACTTGCATGGCCTCTGCAACTTGCTCTTCGACTCGCTCATCACTATTTACCGTAATACCATGAGCGCCAAAAGACTGCGCCATCAAAGCAAAATCAGGGTTTTGAAGCTGTGTACCTGACACACGATCCGGATAATGAGCCTCTTGATGCTGACGAATAGTACCAAATTGACCATTGTCCATAACAATAATTAAAATAGGAGCTTTATAACGTATCGAAGTAGATAATTCTGCCTCGTTCATCATAAACTCACCATCGCCAGTAACAACAACGGATAAACGCTCAGGAGACTCTAGGGCAGCAGCGATACCCGCCGGCACACTATAGCCCATTGCCCCATTCCTACTGCTTAACTGACTTGGAAACACCTTCGTTGGTAGAAATTTCTGCGCCCACAAACAATGATTGCCTGCACCGAAGCTATATACGGCATCTTCTGGAATAATTTTGACCAGCTCTTTCATCACCAAAGTCATACTGGCATACTTTTCATGACTATTAGAAGAAAGAGTGACTTCTGGGAAAGCGCTATCTTGACGCTGTTGTTTATGACAGTGGTTGAACCATGAAAGACGTGACTTAGCATCAAGTCCGTCGAATTTATATTCAGTAATTGCCTTTATAAAACTAATAGGACTTGCGGCAATATGAGAAGTGATAGCGCCGCTATGACCGCGTAAGCTGGTAT
>NZ_JBPYDC010001095.1:0-708 GCF_051847575.1 Psychrobacter sp. 1U2 | reverse complement strand
AGTTGAACTTTACCGGTATTCCACATTTTGCGCCCGAACTGTTTCGCCGTGTGGTACTAAAAGACCCATTAAAATCTAAAGCACTGCAAAAGGGTTTACAGCAGCTTAGTGAGGAAGGAGCTACTCAGGTCTTTATGCCGCAGATTAATAACGATTTAATCTTAGGCGCAGTGGGTGTGCTCCAGTTTGAAGTGGTCGCGCATCGACTAAAAGAAGAATATAAGGTGCAGTGTACTTTTGAACCCGTCTCCATCGCTACAGTACGCTGGATTCATTGTGACGATGAAGTAGCGCTGGCAAAATTTAAGAAAAAAGCGCATGATCAGTTGTCGATAGATGGCGGTGGCTACTTAACATATTTGGCGCCATCGCGTGTTAACTTGCAACTGATGCAAGATCGCTATCCGGAAGTGACTTTTAGCAATACTCGCGAGCACTAAAATCAACGATGCTAGAAGGTATTATTTAGTCCTATAATATATTCTTAAAAGACACGCTGGCCGTGTCTTTTTTGTTTGTATGATTCATTGAAAGTATTAGGCCATGTTATTAAAAACTGATCGCTAAAACAGTGTTCCTACAATAATAGATTTTGATTACGGTAGAATATCTATAAATGTCGTCTATTAATTAAAGAGGATATATGTCAATAGCTACTTATTATCATGTGATAAAGCATTCACAATTTAATAAAAATATAAATACAAT
>NZ_JBPYDC010001094.1:0-708 GCF_051847575.1 Psychrobacter sp. 1U2 | reverse complement strand
ATAAATCTCACCCACAAACTAACAAACGGTTAATACATACTATGGATATCTCCTTATTATATTATGGCATGCAATGGTTAGCAGGATTCATCGCATTTGTGACAATCTGGGGCTGGTTACCTCTTGATAACTGGTGGGTGAGAGGTGTTGAGTTTCCACGTATTCAAATAATGGTACTGGGTATTATCGCGTGGATTGGCATGTTGGTGTTTTGGTCAGAGTGGCAATGGGAGCAGTGGTTGTTGTTTATTACCTTAACTGTTACGTTGGCTTTTCAGCTTAGAATGGTATTGCCTTATACTAAATTATGGAAAAAAGAAGTCCAAAATGCAAAAGACAAGCCAGAAGAGCAGGCATATCAGCTTAAAATCATGGTATCAAATGTCCTGACTCCCAATGATGAGACACAAAAACTGGTTGATTTGGTCAAACAAAAGCAGCCTGATATTTTGATTACTTTAGAAAGTGATGAGAAATGGGAAAAGGCGCTTAATCAAATTGAGCCTGATTATCCTTATACAGTAAAAATACCGCTAGATAATCTTTATGGTATGCACCTGTATTCTAAGCTTGAGTTGATAGACCCTCAAGTTAAATATTTAATGATAGACGACATACCGTCGATCCACTCGCAGCTGCGTCTGCAAAATGGTCAGGTGATTTGGCTGTACTGCTTGCATCCGATGCCGCCAAGTCCCACAGAAGCCG
>NZ_JBPYDC010001093.1:0-709 GCF_051847575.1 Psychrobacter sp. 1U2 | reverse complement strand
AGCTTCGTTGTTTTGTCAGAATACTGACGTTTAATCCATGCAACGATGATAGCAAGCAAAGCAATAAGTAGCGTCGTCATACTGGCAATCATCAAACTATTGGTTACAAAATCGATATAACGTGCATCGAAATCTTGACGAAAATTCGTCGCTGTCCAATAGAACAGTTGTAAAAATGGTATGAGAAAGGCAATTGAAAATACGAGCGTACACAGCAGCGTCATTGTAAGCTTTGCAGGTGTACTGGCCTCTAAACGGCGATTGCTCCCTTGAGTGACTGCATTGCCACGTCTTGTTTGCCAATACTGCTCAAACAATACCACAATAAATACCACACCGATCAATAAAGCGGCCAATTGCGCTGCCGTGGTTAAACTAAAAAACCCAAACCATGCTTTATAAATAGCCGTAGTAAAGGTATCGACGTTAAACACCGAGACGGCACCAAAATCTGCCAAAGTCTCCATCGTCGCTAACAACAGCCCACCGATAATCCAAGGCAGCGCTTGCGGTAGAGCCAAGCGAAACAACACTCGACTGCGGCTAAGCCCCAGCATCTGACCTGCTTCTATCGCACGCCGACCTTGAGATAAAAACGCTTGCCTTGCCAGCAGATATACATAAGGATAAAACGCCAGTGACAATATTAGCCCAGCACCCCAGACATTACGTACTGAGGGTATCACGGTGCTAATCCCCAAATCCCGTA
>NZ_JBPYDC010001092.1:0-709 GCF_051847575.1 Psychrobacter sp. 1U2 | reverse complement strand
CCAACCATGCTTTTCGACAACAATCGAACAATCTCTGGCATGGCGGGCAGCACTTAAGCTTAATCGTACCAATAGACGGTATTCATCATCAGCGTCAGTATTCACTGCTTGGTTTACCTCGGCAAGCATTATGGTGGCAAAGTAAAAAACCGCACACGCTTACTATCGCTATTAAACCTCAAGGTTTGGTATCAAAATACTTGACTCAGCAAGCATTGCTTGGAGATGTTTTTGCGTGCAGTGTTCCAAACGGCAGTTTTGTCCTGTCACAGACGCTAGAGGAACCGACACCGATATTGTGTATCGCTAGTGGTAGCGGTATTACGCCGATGTTAGGCTTAGTCACGCAGGCGCTCAAGGATAAACAACCAGTCACTTTGCTTCACTATAATCAAACATCCATATTGACGTCTTTTTGGACAGCACTGGCCGCAACTTATCCTGCGTTTCGTTATCATCTGATTGCAACGCAAGATGTCAGCACTTATCTTGCAGACAATCGATACCTGACCAAGAATAGCCTACTTGCGCTTGGACTACCGCTCGCTCAAACGCAGATATATGCCTGCGGGTCACAGTCTTTGTTATCAAGCCTGTACCAATCAGTAAATGATTTGACTGTTGAAAATACAGCATCGCTACTCGATAACATCACGATAGAACGCTTTGGGACGAGTGCTAATCATCACGATCAGGAAGGAAGCGAGAC
>NZ_JBPYDC010001091.1:0-710 GCF_051847575.1 Psychrobacter sp. 1U2 | reverse complement strand
CGCTTGAAAAGCAGACAACACATTCATCACATCGTTAAAGCTGTCCATGCCAAGTACCATGACGTTCAACTCTTGTGGCAGACGCTCAAGTTTGATCTGTGCATGAGTGACTAAGCCTAGCGTACCTTCACTACCGATAAACAGCTGGCGCAAATCATAGCCAGTGGCGTTTTTGACCATACCACGGTTCAATTGTAAGATATCGCCTTTACCTGTGACCACGGTCAAACCCATAATCCATTGACGGGTCATACCGTAACGAATAACCTTGATACCGCCAGCATTGGTGCCGATATTACCACCCATTTGACTAGAGCCTGCTGAAGCAAAGTCAACGGGATAGTACAAATCTTTGGACTCCGCGAATTGCTGTAGCTGCTGAGTTATCACGCCTGCTTCGATTTCGACCAAACGATCAGCAGGGTAGAATTGTCCGATATGATTCATTTTATCCATACTAACGACAATCTCGCCATTGGCAAGTAGCACTATAGCTTGTACTTGTTCCGTCGTTTTTGGAAAGACAATAGCCGTGGGCGCGGGCGCAAAATGCTTGGTCCAGTCTTTGCCCCAATGCTCTAAGCTTTCGCTATCGGTTTTAATTTGTGTATTATCGAAATTGTGCTCATTTACCAAGGTATCAAAGATGATCTCGAGCTTATTAGTATCGGTAACAGTTGTAGTCTGAGGTGCAAATGGCGTCATGATTG
>NZ_JBPYDC010001090.1:0-710 GCF_051847575.1 Psychrobacter sp. 1U2 | reverse complement strand
AACCTTTGTCTTTCAACTGGTTATTTACGTCTTCATATTCTGCTTGCTCAAAATTATTGTGTAATAAAAAAGCGACGGTTTTCATATTATTCCTTATTTAACGATTGGGAATTTATGTGAATAAATTAACTAATAACTCTATTTATCATAATTTTTTATTATTATTAAGTATTTTCTATTATTCATCCTCAGTGATCTATTAGTCGTCCGTGCCCTGCTAAAGCTATTACCTGTTATATTTCTTATATGAAGCCCTTCCCATAAGATTTTTTTATTATCAAATTAAGTTTTTGTTTTTATAGATTAATTTTACCATTGAGCTTTGTTATTTTATTTATCCTTCCCTGTCACTTTCCTTAGCTGACTTAACTAATGTACAAAAAAAACAGGTTTCACCATAGGCGAAACCTGCAATAAAATGTGACGATATGTGATTAATGTAAACTGTTAGTAAGCTGCTCAGGAATTGTCTATAAGATAGTTTAGAAAAATAACCTTAACGTTGAATCAACTTCTTTGGTTGCAACCGTCCATTGAGACTAACGGCACCTAAACCCAAAAACTGACCTTGCTCATTTATTAAACGAATATCTATTGGTGTCTCGTACGTTAACAGTTGTGCGCTAGCAGTGTCTTTAGAGGTAGCAAAGTTACTTTTGTCGGTATGGATAGACGACTGGTTATCTATCCTATCTAAAATATAGCTCTTA
>NZ_JBPYDC010001089.1:0-711 GCF_051847575.1 Psychrobacter sp. 1U2 | reverse complement strand
AATAATCACATGCTCACGCTGGGCAAGATTGCGGCAGAAATATTCAACCTGATCGGCAAAAATATTAGGCATTGAGGCTTCAACGGTTGCTGGTAAGTTAAGAATAACCTCTTGTCCTTGTTGCGGTTGCCATACGTCGCAGACGGCGTTGCAGACTTCCACAGCGTATTCAGTTTCAGTTTGGCTAAAGCTCTCAGGTGAGTACTGGAATACCCATTCTGTCTCTGGATATTTGGCAGCATACTGCTGCAATAGCTTGGCACCAGTGATTGCAATTTCTTTAATTTCAGACTTATCTTTGCCATAAACCTTTTCACGCTGTACGCGGCAAGTTGAGTTGTAAACATGAACAATGGCTCGTTTGGCCCCCTTTAAAGATTCAAAGGTTCGAGCAATCAGATGCTCACGTGCTTGCACCAATACTTGCAAGGTCACATCATCTGGTACATGGTTTTCTTCGATAAGTTTGCGAGCAAAATCAAACTCAACTTGCGCCGCCGATGGAAACCCAATCTCAATGTCTTTAAAACCCACATCCACCAAAGTTTTAAAAAAGCGCATTTTTTGTTCGATAGTCATTGGATCAATGAGAGCTTGATTACCGTCACGTAGATCGACACTCGCCCATATTGGCGATGCCTCAATAGTTTTACTTGGCCATGTGCGATCCGGTAGTGAAGGTGCAAACGCAAATGGACGATATTTACGAAA
>NZ_JBPYDC010001088.1:0-711 GCF_051847575.1 Psychrobacter sp. 1U2 | reverse complement strand
CAAAAAGGTGGTTACGAAAAAGATGAATCGATTAAAGCTGAGATGTTTGATTGGGTTGGGGACGTATGGCAACAAAAAAATGAACGTATCGATACTATGCTCGCTGAGTTTGTCTCCAACTCTGAACCTAACAATGCTTAAGACTAAATTGCTCTAATATAACCATCGACGATATAAGGTATGATTGTGTCCGCCTCTACTACTCCTTTTGTTACAGATACCAAGCCGCTGCCCAATCAGCTAAAAACCTCGTTGTCAAAACCAGAGCCTCCTAGGCGTCCACAGCCGAACCGGCTAAAGTTGGCTTATGATATTGTGATGCTTATCGCTATTAGTATTGACCTACTATTTATTAGCATCGATGCAATTTTGATGAGTAACTTTAGTAGCCATGTGGCAGGATGGTTGGCGATTAGTGATGGACTTAGCTGGTATCAGACCAGCTTGCACGATCCGCTACGTACCATAGGTGGGTTCTTTACCATATTTTTGATTATTGAGCTGCTGGTACGTTGGGCAATTGCTATTAAAGATAAGGTCTATTATCGATGGTTTTTCTTTCCATTTGTCCATTGGTATGAAGTACTTGGCTGCTTCCCGCAGCTACGTGCACTACGTCTGTTTCGAGCTGTGATAATCGGTCGACGCTTGCATCAGCTTGGTTATCAGGTACTACCGCAACCCTGGATCAACCGTATCAAGTTTTATATC
>NZ_JBPYDC010001087.1:0-711 GCF_051847575.1 Psychrobacter sp. 1U2 | reverse complement strand
TTCGCTACTTAAAAGGCATGAACAGCTCACAATATGCGCCATTTTTGCAACAGCAATCTCCTGAAGTGGTCAGTTCCGCAGGGACAGAATGGCGTGTCACAGTGCCCGATGATGAATACTTTGTGATGGGTGATAACCGTGATCGTAGTGCTGATGGCAGATTCTGGGGGTTTGTACCTGATGAGAATTTAGCCGGTAAAGCTGTGTATATTTGGATGCACAAACCACCTGGTCTGAATCTTCCAACTTTTGCACGTAATGGTTCAATTGATTAGTCGCTACTCTATTGATTGATTATTGTGCTAATATCAATATTAACCCTAATTAAATTAATATATATACTGTATGTAATTCATCAACCTAGCTGTGTAAGAGCACAGAAAGGTTAGAAAATATTAAGATATAAATCATAGAGTATGAAATACAATTATATTAAATATTAGGAGAATTTATGCTGCAGCAGTTAACAGGGTTGTCGTCGCAACGTGGGGCGAGTGTGACTAGCATAGTTTTATTGCTTATTATTATTGTTATTGCTGGCAAATTGGTGATTGCCATTATGCCAGCTCAAGTTGGTGATTATCAACTGAGTAAAACATTAGGTACTCAGCTAAAAGAGGCGAACAATAATGGCGAGACTGCAAAACAATTCGTTGAGCGTGTTAATCGTCAACTGTCTATCAACGCTGATTACGATACGACCGCTGAAGA
>NZ_JBPYDC010001086.1:0-712 GCF_051847575.1 Psychrobacter sp. 1U2 | reverse complement strand
ATATTGTTAGCCGAAAAGGTGCTCAAAAACTAGTTAAAATGACACGAGAGCTAGGGGTGGATAGACCTGTTGATCACATAATGTTCGATAAACTGATTGAGCAGAAAACAAGCAATGTATATCAAGTATCCCCAGCATTATGTATTCAAGATAAAATATATAATGAACAATCTACGCGCTTTGAAAGCTGTCTTGAAGAAGAAAGGCAGTCACGACCCGTTGTCAAAGTCAAACTCTCTGCACAGCAAAAAATTAATAGAGAGTTAACTAGACTATGGACACAGATGAATTTAGCTAATCTATCACGCTCATTACTATTGACTATTAACGGCTATAAAAGGCAAGAAATAGAATATAAAGAGTAGTGCTGATATATTAGCCAACAAATAGGATTATTTCAGTCAATAAGCTCTAAGTATTTGGCAGCAGCATAATCAGGATAAAACTTCTCATCTAAAGCCACTGCAAAAATTTCAGGCCTACCTATAACCTCTATCATTTTTTGTGCTAAAGCCTCAGTATCACCTACAGGGACCAAGTTTTTGGAAGGTAATACTTCAGGAGGACCTGATGGACAAGCAGTACTAATGACCGGAGTTCCTAAAAAAATGGCTTCAAGCATGGCAATATTCAAGCCTTCATAGTCTGACGATATCACCATCGCAGTAGCATTTTTAATGTAAGGATAGGGGTTGGAGGTCAATCCTATAAA
>NZ_JBPYDC010001085.1:0-712 GCF_051847575.1 Psychrobacter sp. 1U2 | reverse complement strand
CAGGTAAGTCGATGTCTGATAAGCGGAATAGATCGCCGATTTCCATACCTGATACATCTACTTCTAGATACTCAGGTAGCTGTGATGGTAGGCAAACGATTTCAACTTCAGTAACCAACGTAGATAGGATACCGCCTGCTTTTGTACCAGGAGCTTCTTCACGACCAGCGAAATGCACAGGAACGTTCATGTTGATCTTTTGGCCTTTGATAATGCGCTGAAAGTCAGCATGCATTGGAAAGCCTTTAGCAGGATGACGCTGTAAGTCTTTAATAACGACTTGATGTTCTTCACCTTTATCAGTCGTGATCGTCAAGATTTGTGAAAAGAAGGCTTCGTATTCAAGCGACTTTACCATCTCATTTAATTTAATTGAGATAGCCGTTGGTTCTTCACCGCCACCATAAATGATAGCAGGAACTAAGTTCTGCTTACGTAGGCGGCGGCTCGCACCTTTACCTTGTTGTTCAGCAGAGCGGTCAACCGCATTAATTGCAAAATGATCGATAGTCATGGATATAATCCTATAGAGTGTATGTGAAGTATCTACCAGTAACCTAAGACTTGCGACCAGTCTTCTACCGGATAATCGATACCTTAAATAGTATGAGTCACACCGCTAAGCCTCAAATGCTTAAAACTTACGAATAACGCATATAGGCGCGCATTATACGTGTTTTTGCAGCAATAATAAAGGCTTAGATAATTTGAT
>NZ_JBPYDC010001084.1:0-713 GCF_051847575.1 Psychrobacter sp. 1U2 | reverse complement strand
GTCAACCAGTGACATCTCTGCCCGCAAGCCATCTAACCATAAGTTGAAGCTGATAGGTGCAAGTATAGTAGCCGTAGGTGCTATTACCTTTGCAACCCAACAGGCTCAAGCATTGTCAGCGCTGGCTGTGGTGAACGGTATCACTGCAAACGGTGGCGTGGGTGTCAGTAAAGATATATTATATGGCGATGAGCCGTTACAAGATTTGGATATTTACTATCCAAAACCGTTGGCGCAGGGTATGAAAGCCGGGAACACTATCGTGGATACTTATCCAATGGTTGTGTTCGTACATGGGGGCTCGTGGGAGAGTGGTAGTAAAGATGAGTATGCGTTTGTTGGTCAAAGCTTAGCCCAAGCAGGTTACGTGACCGCAGTCATCAACTATCGAAAAGCTCCTGAGCATGTATACCCTGATTACGTTAAAGACGCTGCACAGGCAGTTGCATGGAGTATTAATAACGCCTCAAGTATTCATGTCGACCCTAAGCGCTTAGCTGTCATTGGTCATTCTGCTGGCGCGTTCAATGCAGTAGCTGCCGTTTCTAACGAAGACTTTTTGACACCTTACGGCATCAAACCAAACGATATCGCTGCCGTTATTGGTATTGCCGGTCCCTATAGCTATGACTTTCGTAAGTTTGCTAGTGTGACTGCTTTTAGCGCCGATGATACGCCAGATGACGTGATGCCTGATCGCCAAATAAAGGGTA
>NZ_JBPYDC010001083.1:0-713 GCF_051847575.1 Psychrobacter sp. 1U2 | reverse complement strand
TCTTTTGAGGTCACGCCAGCACCAAGTTCACCATTCACGCGGATTTGCATGTTTTTCATTTTTTTGGTGATTAAACACTGGGTTGCAAGCACATGCTCTACCTCAGAGGTACCGATGCCATGAGCAAGACAACCAAGCGCACCATGGGTTGCAGTATGCGAATCACCACACACTACCGTCATGCCTGGAAGTACCAAGCCTTGTTCAGGACCAACCACGTGCAAAATACCCTGACGAGTATCGTTAATGGTGAATTCAGCAATATCGAATTTAGCGCAGTTATCATCTAAAGTTACAACCTGCAAACGCGACACCTTGTCTTTGATACCAAAGACTCCTTCAAGTCGCTCTTTGACCACTGTAGGTACGTTATGATCAGGACTAGCAATGTTAGCCGACAAACGCCATGGGGTACGATTAGCAAGCTCCAACCCTTCAAATGCCTGCGGACTTGTTACCTCATGCAATAAATGACGATCGATATAAATTAAGCTCGAACCATCATCGCGCTGTGTGACTTCATGCGCATTCCAAAGTTTGTCGTATAACGTGTGACCGGCCATGTTGCTATCCTTTGTTAATTGCTAATTGTCTATGATGAAATACCACTGTATCTAGCGCATGCTAAACGTTTTTGGCCGCATAAAGCTCTTTGCTCTTTCTTAAGGTTACTTTGATAACGGTTATTTTATTCGGACGTCGTTCATCGACAA
>NZ_JBPYDC010001082.1:0-713 GCF_051847575.1 Psychrobacter sp. 1U2 | reverse complement strand
GCCAGCGCATCATCCACTAATGACATCTGTTTGCCATGTTGACTTAGTAAACTTAATTGTATATCAAAGCTTTTCGTAATCATTACTTTATTATTAGCACTTGCTATGAAACTTTCTGACAAGACAGAAACTATATTTATCATTCTCAATCAATATTTTTGTAAAAACATTTATGTCATCTAAGAAAATAATGACACATTTTTGCAACAGCTTGCTACGTATGCATAGGTGCATAACGTTTAGATAAGCTTTAGTATTAAAGCCCACTATTTAAAAAAATAAATCGTCAAATATAGATATAAATAATCAACTAACTGAGGATAATATGAGCAAACTGTCTGGTAACACTGACAAGAATGTCACTCGTAAGGTAGAGGTAGCAGTAATTGGTGCTGGTACTGCAGGTCAGAACGCGTTTCGTCAAGCCAGTAAAACTATTGAAAACATTGTTATTATTAATGACGGGTTTTGGAGTACAACCTGTATCCAAGTTGGCTGTATGCCAAGTAAACTTTTAATTGCCGCAGCTGATCGTGCTCATGACGCCAATCATTCTGAGGACTTTGGCATTCATGCTACGACTCAGATAGATGGTAAACGAGTAATGGAACGTGTCCGTGATGAGCGTAGCCATTTTGCAAGCTATATTAAGAAGCAAGTAGATAGCTGGCCTGAAAACAAGAAGATATCAGGGCGCGCGCATATTAATAAAC
>NZ_JBPYDC010001081.1:0-714 GCF_051847575.1 Psychrobacter sp. 1U2 | reverse complement strand
ATACTAAATATGATGAGACGCTTGACTGCGACTTTACCGATCTTTATAAAAACTATCATTTCTTATTGCCACTTGCCGGCCTAGAGCGTGCACGTGAGTACTCAGAGCACCCCGCAGATGTTCAAGCCTCTGAAAAGATGGGACGCTTGTTTGACCATATCCGTAAGCTCAACGAGTTTAATACTGCTGATGACTTACATGCTCTCAATATATTTTTAACGCGGCTGCTATTCTGTTTTTATGCCGAAGATACGGGTATTTTTAAAGCAGACCAATTCTATGACGTTATTGATAGAACCACCAATATAGATGGCAGTGACGTCGATGGCGTCTTGTATGAGCTGTTTGAGGTTTTAGACTTACCTGAGTCTAGCACCGAGCGTCAAGCCAAGCCCACTCATCTAAGTGCATTCCCCTATGTGAACGGCAGCTTATTTGAATATCAGTTCGCCATTCCTGAGTTTGATGCACGTACCCGCCGTATCTTGCTAGAGTGCGCACGTTTGAGCTGGGCCGAGATTAACCCAGATATTTTTGGCTCCATGTTCCAAGCAGTGATCGACCCTGAGCAACGTGGCAGCTTAGGGCAGCATTACACCAGTGTTAGCAATATCATGAAGGTCATTCAGCCGCTGTTCTTAGATGAGCTACGTACAGAGCTGGACACGGTGATAGCGCTGAGTCATGACAATCGCCATAAGAATAATAAAGCCG
>NZ_JBPYDC010001080.1:0-714 GCF_051847575.1 Psychrobacter sp. 1U2 | reverse complement strand
CCATATAGGGAATAACACACACCTGATAGCAGTCCGAGCACGATACCCCAATTGATTTGCGCCTCATCACCAAGCATCGTTAATCCCACACCAAATACCGCCATGAGTGCCAGTAATGCCGACTGCCGTGTAATAGACTCGTTTAATAAAAAAGCCGAAAATAACAGACTAAAAACAGGTGCAGTATAAAGCAGAGAGACTGCAGGGCCAGCACCGACATAAATAACGGCAAAGAAATAACAGATCGACATACCCAGTACGCCAATCAACGATTGCAGCGCCAGTCCCAGCCACTGCTTTGGACGCAGTTTGATTAAATAGGGCCATAGTTTTGGTAGCATAACAAGAATAAGAAGAGCGGCAGTCACGACGCGCAAGATAGTAATCTGCCAGCCACTAAAGCCGATTTGATTGAGGTAGGTAGAAAATATTCCCAAAGTACCCCAACAGACAGCGGCTGTAATGATTTGGATGGTGCCTATCCACGATTGCCGCGCTGACATTATGCTATCAGTATTTGCCATATCGCTCTCTATTGTTATGTATTATCAAACTCGAAAAACAACCTCTTCAAGCTTTTTCTTCATTACCATGCTGAAATAATAAAAGACAACCTGATTAAAGGCTGCCTTTTGTTCGTCTTTTCAGTCTATCATGAAAGTGTGACTAACGCGCTAACACAAGTTGATAAGTCATCATTAAATAGATACCAGC
>NZ_JBPYDC010001079.1:0-714 GCF_051847575.1 Psychrobacter sp. 1U2 | reverse complement strand
CTTGCCTGTCAAATCTTGTTGTACTTGAGTCACCATAGTTTGTCCTTATTATGGGTGGGTATAATAGTAATGGCGAAACGCTACAGTTGTAGCAAGCCTTTAACTAAGCACGCACTCACTGTTTTTGTAGCTCAGTGATAAGCTATGCGCAGTTCCGTTGCACAGTTTTTGTAGCGTTCTGACCCTATTACTTAGGGTTAACACGCATTATGAAGTGTCTCGTATTACGTGGTCTTGAATAAACAACAGCCTTTTGAATGCTGTTATTAGGAAGAGGAGATAACGAATTGTAGAAATTTTTTGTTGTTAATGATGGTTCTTGATCGTACTTATTGAATGTTTTTTGATAGGTAATAATGGTATCAACTCAGAAAAACGAGCATAGATATTGATAATCAATATTATAGCCAGTCGATATAAAATAGATAACCGCTAGCGCTAGAAAATAC
The DNA here is from genome assembly GCF_051847575.1 of Psychrobacter sp. 1U2. Taxonomy (NCBI): domain Bacteria; kingdom Pseudomonadati; phylum Pseudomonadota; class Gammaproteobacteria; order Moraxellales; family Moraxellaceae; genus Psychrobacter; species Psychrobacter sp. 1U2. The sequence goes on along the minus strand of NZ_JBPYDC010001079.1, from coordinate 265 downwards.
GCTCGCTCATTTGATACGGATAGTGTTGCCAGTAGAGCTATGTGTAATAGATGAGGATATACAATAGATTGCGATATTACACAGGTTATCGATAAAGAGTTAGATGCTGAATTGGTACTGGAGCAGCGCCATGACGTTGCTGTCACACATTAAAAGCAAAGTGACAACAATGGGCTGTTGGTTATAATTGAATATTATTTATAGAGTGATATGCATTGAATGTCAACTATAAATTTGAACTAAAGATTAAAATATGAATTGCTTA
>NZ_JBPYDC010001078.1:0-714 GCF_051847575.1 Psychrobacter sp. 1U2 | reverse complement strand
AACTATCTCAACCGTTTCAATTCCAGCACTATCGTTATCTGTTATATTTGAGTTTAAGCTAGCTAATCTTGACAGTAAGCGATCAGTTTTAAAGAAGTTAGTAGATATATTTAAATTAGAAAATAGTGTCCGGCTAAAATCTTGTTTGGTTAGCAAAGATTTAGTTATAATCTCTGTGGCAGTTAAGGATGCTTTTCGCTCGCCCAACGCCATTTGTATAACCTCTAAAGCATTAGCCAATCTTTTTTCTTCAGAGAAGTTGCTGTTTAGTTTATTACGCACTTCTACCAGTGTGTTTTTTAATGCCTGTGTTGAATTAAGCTCGCCTAACCTTGATTTAAGATACTCATAATAAGGCTGTAAAGTTATATCTTCGACCGTATATTTAAGCGACTCAATTAATTCTAAGCACTTATTCTCAGGTTGAACAGGCAGTTCTGACTCGATTAATTCTAATGCAGTATTATAGAGGTTTCTAGCTCGCGCTACGCTTTCGCTGGTATCATAGGTAAACTCAGCGTCTGCATAATCAAGCAAGCAGCGGATAATATTTTGGATAGTAAACAACGTATATTTATTAGTACGATATATACTATGTGGGTTGAGAGGGTCTTTAAACCAGTCTTCAGGTTGTCCATAGCTTGATACTGAAAAAGCTTCGTTACTTAAAATATAAGTGAGCCTTCGTTCGCGTCCAGACAGCTGGAAGTCAAA
>NZ_JBPYDC010001077.1:0-714 GCF_051847575.1 Psychrobacter sp. 1U2 | reverse complement strand
AGTCATTAGCAGACCGCTATACTTATTTTATACCACTGCTTTTATAACATCGTCTTAGGGAATTTTATGCGTATTGATAACCGTGAGCTTGACCAACTTCGCTCGATCAGCTTTGAGCGCCACTATACCAAACATGCCGAAGGGTCAGTATTGGTTAGTTTTGGCGATACCAAAGTGTTGTGTACGGCAAGCGTCGAATCAGGGGTTCCACGTTGGTTAAAAGGCAAAGGTAAAGGTTGGATTACCGCTGAATACGGCATGTTACCGCGCGCAACCAACACTCGCAATCAGCGTGAAGCCGCCCGCGGTAAGCAGTCTGGTCGTACTCAAGAGATTCAGCGTCTCATCGGTCGTAGCCTACGTGCCATGATTGATCTTAGTAAGCTTGGCGAAAACACCATTTATCTTGATTGTGATGTCTTGCAAGCTGATGGTGGCACGCGCACGGCTAGTGTGACTGGTGCTGCTATTGCTCTAATCGATGCGCTTGAGAGCATTCAAAAGACCAAAAAGCTAAAAGCAGATCCATTGATTGGTCTAGTCGCTGCAATCTCTGTCGGTATGAAAAATGGCGAAGCTTATCTAGATCTAAACTACGAAGAAGATGCCAGCTGTGATACGGATCTAAACGTCGTCATGACGCAAAAGGGTGAGTTCATTGAGCTGCAAGGTACTGCTGAAGAAAAGCCGTTTACCCGTGCACAAGCTGATGAT
>NZ_JBPYDC010001076.1:0-715 GCF_051847575.1 Psychrobacter sp. 1U2 | reverse complement strand
CGAGCAACAAAACGAGCCAGAACAGCACCCGCAAGATCAAGCAACTCAGCAAGAAGTGATGGGCCAGCTCAAAAAAATCAGAAGCTCATTACGCGCTCTACAAGACGCCGTAATACTGCTCAATAATGATGATAGTTTAGAGTGGTGGAATCAAGCTGCTGAAGATTTACTATTGCTACAAGTAGCAGATAAAGGTAAGAGTATTTTTGATTTTATCAATGTGCCTGAGTTTCGCCAGTACTATCAAGCCATGACGACACCCAACGATGGTGTGCATATGGCTTCTTGGCGAGATCCTAAGCGTTACTTGAAATGCGAGCTCACCCCTTTTGGGGACGAAAAACTATTAATCATTTATGATGTGACTCGTCTGCATCATTTGGAACAAATGCGCCGCGACTTTGTGGCAAATGTCTCACATGAGCTTAGAACGCCCTTGACAGTCCTCATGGGTTATCTCGAAAACTTCTCAGATCAGCCAGACATGCCGCCGCATTGGCAGCGTGGGTTTGAGCTGATGACCCAGCAGACAGCGCGTATGAATAGAATCGTCAATGATTTATTACTGTTGTCTCGGATTGAGATTGAAGAGACGCATGAGTTTCATTATATTAATATGACCAAAATGCTAACCCATATCTACGATGATGCCCAAGCTTATAATAGCGAATATGGGCATAGCATACATTTGCAGATAGATACCTATGATGGCTTA
>NZ_JBPYDC010001075.1:0-715 GCF_051847575.1 Psychrobacter sp. 1U2 | reverse complement strand
AAGCGAACATCTAGTAACACACAAACAATTGATCTTAATGGTCTACAGCCTGGTGATCAGTTGCTCATGACTTTAAAGCTTGTACCTCTAGTCACCTCTGGACAAACACTCAACAATCCAACAGGTTTCGACAGCTATCGCTGGTTACGGGGACGTCATATCGATGGTATGGCTACTATTATGGCGACTGGCGAGCCTATCAGAGTGTTAGATAGCTCATCGACAATGCTTGCTTCAAATGCCGCGTTTGACTCATTTCTTAACAGTTTGCGCACTCATATTGACCAGTGGCGTTGGCAGCTGCGTCAGCATTTTTATGCAGATTGGCTGCAGCAAACGACAGCAGAGCAACAAGCCAAAGCAGTAACGTTAAGTTTACTGACAGGTGATCGTAGTTTAATCAATCACGAGACCAAGGATCTATACCAGTTGGCTGGTATCTCGCATCTGTTAGCCATTTCTGGCACGCATGTTTTGTTTTTGGCCATCATACTCGCAGGTGCCGCAGTTTGGTTAGTAAACCACCAGTGGCCAGCGCTGTATCGTAATATACCGCGCTGGCAGGTACGTTGGTGGGTCATGATTGGTGTTGCTTTTATCTATGCGTTATTTACAGGATTTGATGTACCAGCTGCCCGTACCGCATGGATGCTACTAGCAATAGGGTTGGTGCGATTAACGCTACTGCCTATTAGTACCATGCGTGTGTTACTTG
>NZ_JBPYDC010001074.1:0-716 GCF_051847575.1 Psychrobacter sp. 1U2 | reverse complement strand
ATGCCAGGGGTAATTTTATCGCAGTTAGAGATACAAACCAAAGCATCAGCGCAATGAGCATTGACCATGTATTCTACTGAGTCAGCGATGAGGTCACGGCTCGGCAGTGAATACAACATACCGCTATGACCCATTGCGATACCGTCATCGACGGCGATAGTATTAAACTCTTTTGCCACACCGCCCGCTTTTTCGATCTCACGCGCGACCATTTGTCCAAGATCTTTTAAATGCACATGTCCAGGTACAAACTGCGTAAATGAGTTGGCAATAGCGATAATCGGTTTGCCAAAGTCGCCATCAGTCATGCCAGTGGCGCGCCATAGTGCACGGGCACCTGCCATATTACGACCACCAGTAGAAGTTTTTGAGCGATAATCCATATGATATTCCTTACAAATAGGCGAGGCTCGTTAAAGATATAGCCTCAGCTTTAGCTTTGATGTTTATAGTGTGCTTTTTATACAAAGTGAATACTAGTGAATAATACTAAGACGTTACCATACCATTAGATATGAATAACTAAAAACAATTCATGGGTAATGTGAAGGCATCTTACATAAAAACTGGCGTCACATTTTTAAGCGATTCGTTCTAGAATGGCTGCTTCAAACCAAGGCAATTCTGCTTTATCCGCTTCTAGCTTAGCGACAATCGTTAAAGCATGAGTAGCCAATAGCTGTTGATAGTCTGTACTAGCATTAATGATGATTAGC
>NZ_JBPYDC010001073.1:0-717 GCF_051847575.1 Psychrobacter sp. 1U2 | reverse complement strand
CCAATCATCGCACTTAGCGCTCGTACTTGCATACGGCCAGCAGCGTCTTTGGGCAATAATGGATTGTGCGGATAAACCTCTTCTAACCACTCTAAAATAGCTGGGCTTTGATAAAGCAATAAGTCGTCCGTCTGTAAGGCTGGTACTAGGCCTTGCGGATTAATAGCTTTAAATACTGGCTCAGACTGCTCATCCTTTGCCAAATTAATAGAGATTGCATCGTAATCTAAACCCTTTAGGTTCAACGCGATACGTGTACGGTGTGAAGTGCCACTACGAAAGTAGCCATAAAGTGTCATCATAGTTATTCTCCTGCCTATGTCGTTGTAAGTGCTGAGCTGTAGATATTGAGCAACACATGATTCCATTCAAAAAATTCGGCCAAACTTATCACTGTATTATTAGTAATGAGCGTTTTTCTATATATACCAAACGCTCTTTATTACCTATATAATTAGCCATGGTAGTAAACCTGTCAAACCTAACCATCAAATCGTTTTTTTATTCAACTGAGTCATCGATGTCATCAACAGAAACAGCAGTAAATAAGAATCAAGGCGGTATTCAATCACTTGAGATTGGTCTCTCTGTACTAGATGTGCTTATAGATTACCATAAACCTATGATGCTAAAAGACATTGCTGAAGCGATGCAAATGCACCCTGCAAAAGTGCATCGTTATTTGGTCAGTCTCATTCGTAAAGACTATGCACGCAA
>NZ_JBPYDC010001072.1:0-717 GCF_051847575.1 Psychrobacter sp. 1U2 | reverse complement strand
GTTAAATCAAAACGGCCAAGCTGTTTGTTTTGATTAGCGATTTTACGCTCACCTTGATAGACCTGAATCGTTACTGCTGGCTGATTGTCTTCAGCTGTTGAGAATACTTGTGATTTCTTAGTCGGAATCATCGTGTTCTTCTCAATGATTGGCGTCATCACACCGCCCATCGTTTCGATACCAAGTGTCAATGGTGTCACATCAAGTAATAGGACGTCAGTTTTGTCGCCAGACAATACGGCACCTTGAATAGCAGCACCTGCAGCTACCGCTTCGTCAGGGTTAACATCTTTACGTGGCTCTTGACCAAAGAACTCTTGTACTTTTTTCTGTACTAGTGGCATACGTGTCTGACCACCGACTAAGATTACATCGTCGATATCGCCAATTTTGATACCGGCATCTTCAAGAGAAATCTTACAAGGACCCATGGTACGCTGAACCAGCTCTTCAGTTAGGCTTTCAAGTTTTGAGCGACTGATGGTCACTACCAAATGCTTAGGACCACTGCTATCAGCAGTAATGTATGGTAAGTTTACTTCAGTGCTTTGCGCGCTTGATAGCTCAATTTTTGCTTTCTCTGCTGCTTCTTTTAGACGCTGCATTGCAAGAGAATCACCTTTTAGGTTCACGTCTTGCTCTTTTTTGAATTCAGCGACTAGGTATTCGATCAATGCTGAGTCAAAGTCTTCACCACCAAGGAATGTATCACCATTG
>NZ_JBPYDC010001071.1:0-717 GCF_051847575.1 Psychrobacter sp. 1U2 | reverse complement strand
AGACGCGCCCGTTGGCCGGAATACCGCCACAACTGCGAAAGTGTGCCACTACAAAGTGCCAGCCATCGTTATGCATTTGATAGGCCAATGCGCGCGCATAATGGCTATCGCTACTACCTTCCATTCCGTGAAATAGCACGACTAAAGGTGTTTGCTCAAGTGTACCGTCGTTCGCTGCTTCTATTGGATGCGCATCGTAGAAGTCATAAGCAATGTCAGTCTCACACAACGAGTCTTGCTTGACTACTCGCCGATACTTTGGCACTTCTGGCGCAAAAAACTTGGGCAAGATACTTTGCAGATGAGGATTAGTCAGCCAAAATGGTGGCTTAAAAGGAGCAGGAGCGAATGGCTTTGCGGTATTTGAAGGTTTTGAAGTTTGCTTTGAAGGTTTTGAAGTTTGCATAGGTCAGTCTTATATAAGTTGTTATCAAAAACAGTGACTTATCATACCGACTGGCAGGGTTAAAACCAATGGTTTTCAGTGAACGGATGGTTACTTAAAGATGGTATTAACTAGTCTAATATTTATGACATGGTTAAGGTCTGAGTAAAATTAATAGGAAGAGGATTGCCGTAAAGGGGAGTTATTTTACGCAGACGCAGCAGCGTTAAAAAACTGTAGCGCTATTTCTGGCACCCAATTGGTATCTAACCCTTTGTCTTTCCAACGTACAAAGCCAATGTGGCCACCATGCGCCGGCTCGTATAATATCA
>NZ_JBPYDC010001070.1:0-718 GCF_051847575.1 Psychrobacter sp. 1U2 | reverse complement strand
CAAGTTTATGCTCCAGCGCACTTTCCTTTACGTGTCCCGCGTGCCTTTGTCGCCAAAATGGCGGTGGGTGATGCGCATGATCCTTTATTAAAGCAAGTGTTACCAGACAGACAAGAACAAATCGCTGTGACAGGTTATATCACTGACCCCTTGGCTGAAAACGACCAAAATCCAATTAAAGGTCTGCTACATAAGTATCAATCTAGGATACTATTAACTGTGACGGGTGCGTGCGCCATCCATTGTCGTTACTGCTTTCGTCAGCACTTTGATTATAACGCCAATATGCCAACTTCCACCGAACACTTAGCGATTGCCTCCTACATTAAAGAGCACCCTGAGGTCAATGAGGTTATCTTAAGTGGTGGCGACCCATTGAGTGTTTCTAATCGGCGACTATTTGCCTGGCTTGATACCTTAGAGGCGATACCGCAACTGACCACTATTCGCTTGCATACACGCTTGCCGTTAGTAATTCCTGAGCGCTTAGATGATGCTTTGCTAGATCGCTTTAGTCAAAGTCGCTGCAACATCGTGCTGGTTGTTCATTGCAACCATGCCAATGAAATTGATACGAACACGGCTCAATATTTGCAGCGTGCACGGGTCGCTGGTATTGTGCTGTTAAACCAAGCCGTATTATTAAAGGGTATCAATGACAGTGTCGAAACTCAAACTGCCCTCAGTCAGCGTTTGTTTGCAGCAGGTGTTTTGCCTT
>NZ_JBPYDC010001069.1:0-718 GCF_051847575.1 Psychrobacter sp. 1U2 | reverse complement strand
ATATTCAGTGTCACAATAAACACAGCGTAGCGGGCAGCCAGTCAGGCGCACAAATATCGTCGGTAAGCCGGAGGTAATCGCCTCGCCTTGTAGGGAGTAAAAAATCTCTGTCAAGCGCAGGCCTGCGGTCGGGTCAGTGACGGGAATATAAGTGTTTCTTAGAGAAGACTCATTCATAGTATTATCAAACAGAATAAGGTGTCGATACCGTGGTTAAACGTCTCAAATATACAAACTAAAAATAAAAAATAGGCTAAATCAGAGAGGCTGTTACCATATGGTTATCAGACAATATAAAAATAAGACACAAGAGAGCTGACAAATTTAGGGACTTGGCAAGTGACATGTGCAAGTTGGTTATTACTTTTTAGATAGGATAGGCATATTTTATGCCGAATTATAGCGTAAGATGGCTTATTAAGCTGCAAAAAAGATGCTGAAGCTTATCTTCAGCACCTTGATGTTTCTCTTGGCTATCTGGTTAAATGCTTTTATAAAAACGCTTATGCCAAGCGTAATAGCTCGTTAACTGAAGTTTTAGCACGTGTCTGCGCATCTACTTTTTTGACGATGATAGCGGCATATAAGCTATATGTACCATCTTCAGAAGGTAGTGAGCCTGGTACAACAACTGAACCTGCTGGTACACGGCCGCGATAAGTCTCACCAGTTTCACGATCATAAATACGCGTAGACTGACCGATATAAACCCCCATAG
>NZ_JBPYDC010001068.1:0-718 GCF_051847575.1 Psychrobacter sp. 1U2 | reverse complement strand
GATTTTTTTATGTCTGCTGTTTTTGTAATAAGGGTTGTTTGTCTTATCTTTATATACTTCACGTTTTAAATATTACAACACGTTTTCGACGCATCATCATTTTTATAATATGTATACTTCTGGGGCTTGGTATAAGTGTACGATAAGCACCCAAATTACGGTACAATAGTGTCATTATTTTCGCTTGCTATGAGCTTGTATCATGTCAAAAAGTACACCGAAGACTGTCCTTAAGTCAAAGTCTCCAAAAAAGAACACCTCTCAACAGCATGTCCCTCATATTGAAGAGCCTACTATTGCCAAACCGACGACCCGTGTCGTTGCTATCTTATATGATGGGATGTTGATTTTGGCATTATTGTTTTTGGTGGGGACGATGCTGACAGTGATTGGTACGCTATTGACCATGGAAACAGGGACGCAGTCTGAAGAGGCGCAGTCGCTACCCAGATGGTATCAGAACGTCATTATGACACCTTCTTTTATACTGACGCTAGTAGCCTTTTATGGCGTGTTTTGGCGTCGCGGTGGTCAAACGCTAGGCATGCAAACATGGCGCCTAAAAACCGTCAATAATGCGGGGCATTTGCTAACGTGGGGCCAATCATTTAAGCGCATTATGGCAGCTGCACTAATGCCGTTAATTTTTGGTATTATCGGCAGTCTGATAGGAGGCTCGCGTGCCGTCCTGCTGACCAGTGCCTTTTTGGGTTTGGTA
>NZ_JBPYDC010001067.1:0-720 GCF_051847575.1 Psychrobacter sp. 1U2 | reverse complement strand
ATCTAAATGGCTATCTGGTAAAGCACGCCCAACCGGGAAATACTTGCTGCGTTTGTCACAAGTTTTAAATCAAACAGAAGACTGGATTTTAAACGGTGACAATCCTTGCTATCCTGGTTATGACGACGGTTTTAATATAGATTATGATTATGAAAATAGTAAGGACAGTAAGGATTACTATAACAGAGATTATTTAATAAAAACTTTGAATCTAGACCCTAAATTACCCTATAGTATAGATTATTTAACAGAAACATATGAAGATCAGCAATGGAAAGCTTTCAGAAAAGCTCAAGAAGAGCATGAAAAAAGATTTGAATTATCTCAAGAACAAGAAGAAGAACTATGGGAACATCATCAACAAGAGTTACTAGAAAATGAAATGGAGGTTAAGTGTCAAAATCACGACACATTATTAGAGTTGGAAAAAATATTGTCTTCAGGTGCTGATAATTCAAAATTCCAATACACAGAGCTGTATCTAAAAAAACCTGCTGAAATTGCTAAGTTAGCCAATGCTAATCTCAGTAAAACCATATATTACACTCAAGAAGATGAAAGCATGGAACCTATCATAAATCTTGGTGTGCAGTGTGCAGTAGATATTAGTAGTATCAATGTACAAGATGGGAAGTTCTATTTAATTAAGTTGGGACAATCATACAATATTAGAGCATTATTTCATCGATCTGATAGTGGTTTATTACTACACAGTGAAAA
>NZ_JBPYDC010001066.1:0-720 GCF_051847575.1 Psychrobacter sp. 1U2 | reverse complement strand
AGGGGTCTTAGTCAGTGACGTGGTACTCATCTCGCGTAAGTCGCATACTGATTTAGCCCGCTGGGTATACACTGATGTCGGCTTGTTTCAAGGTTTGATCGAAACCTTGGGTGAAGCGATAAAATATCCGGTCTATACGCCAAAAATGGAAACATCGACCAGTGAAGGCACAGTCGTACTGGCAGGCCCAACATGTGATTCGACTGATATCATGTATGAAGAAGCAGGTTATCAATTGCCAGAAGAGTTAGAAGTTGGTGATAAAATCTATTGGCTAACGACTGGTGCTTATACCAACTCATACTCGTCTGTTGAGTTTAATGGCTTTCCGCCGTTAGAAGTGGTCTATATTGACTGAGATTTCGTCGGTATTATTGATAGAAAAGGGCGGTACTGTGATGAACAGTACCGCCCTTTTTTATATAGCTTGTTTACTAACCTGAAAAACTCTGACCCTTATGGTCTACGCAGTGATGATAGATATGCAATGGCTATTCATTAAGGCTTAGGACTGGTTAATGTTTTAAATCATTTTTAAGTTACAGATGATAACTACTCATTTAAACCCAATACATCCTGCATATTGTATTGTCCAGCTTGCTGCTGAATAATCCAAGTCGCTGCGCGTACGGCTCCAGCGGCAAAGGTCATGCGTGCGCGGGCTCGATGGGTAATCTCAACCACTTCGCCATCCGCGATAAACATGACCGTATGATCACC
>NZ_JBPYDC010001065.1:0-720 GCF_051847575.1 Psychrobacter sp. 1U2 | reverse complement strand
ATATATAAGGACTACCTTCACTTATATCAATAAGGCAACCTTAAGCGTGAATTAGTAAAAAAGATGCTTAGAGACATTAAAATTAGCAAAAAGTAAGATTTCAACAAGAGTGATTCAACCAGCTTTGGAGAATTATCAACAGTTTTCATGTTGTATAAAAATAATAAAAGACTCTGACTTTTCTAACTTGTTGAAAAATATATATTATTTGAAACCTTTTATAATTAATTAAAAAAAATCTATAAAAACAGTTGACACTGAATATAAAGTATCTATAATACGCCCCACAGCAAAGGAAGCGCAGCGAAAATAGTGGACATACTTACTATTAACAAAGCAGCTAACTTACTGAATTATTTAGTAAATAAAAGCTTGACACTGTATCAATCAATGCTACAATAGATAGCTTACCAGTTAGAACAAATGTATTGTTTTAGTGATAATTGGTTATAGAATTTACAAACGCTTCAACTGGACGACAGTGAAGGGACATTATTTAAAAGCAAAACTAAAGAACAACTTGTGTGGATTTTTGCTGAGTTAGAATGCTAAAAATAAAGTTGGTTTTGACTTCTTTTCGGGGTCAGCACTAACTATAAAAATTATCATTTAATCAGCAAGAAAACTCAAAGTTAATTCATTACGAACATATACGAAGAGCGTAATTGCCAGATTAAATGAGCCAAGATTAGAAGTCGTCTTACTATTTATAGTGAAGAC
>NZ_JBPYDC010001064.1:0-721 GCF_051847575.1 Psychrobacter sp. 1U2 | reverse complement strand
GCTAACTGGTATCAAGTAAAGACATATTGCTAGTATGCATCCTTATTTTAAAAGTGGGATGGTAAAATAGCTCATACTTTACGTCTATTGCTTATGATAACGATGTCATTCCTATATTGCTTTTTTGTTTAGTATCACCATATAGTAGTGTCTCACCTTTTATATTACTTATATTATATTTGTCTTTATGTCCAAAGCTAATTTGACCCATCACTTCTTAATTGCCGCTCCTGACTTGTCAGACCCAAGGTTTGAGCGGGCGCTTATTTATATTTGTCGCCATGATAAACAAGGCGCTTTAGGGTTGATGGTGAACCGTCCCCTTGAGCAGGCGCGTGTGGGTAAACTGCTAGAAGATTTGAACATCGATGTGACCAATCCTCAAATTATGGAAGACTTAGCACTAGAAGGCGGCCCGATGTATCCTGAGGTAGGATTTGTATTACATACGGGTCAACCGGAGTGGGCATCGTCATTTGCCATCTCAGAGAACGTATGTATCACTACCAGTCAAGATGTTTTACAGCGTATCGCTGCAGGGCAAGGTATTGGGCACTACCACTTATGCTTAGGACATGCCAGCTGGAACAAAAAACAGCTCGAGCGTGAGCTTAAAGACGGCGACTGGTTAGTATGCCCTGCCGACTTAACATTATTATTTGATACGCCGTTTGAAGAGCGCTGGCAGCTCGCCGCTGAGAAAATCGGGATTAACTTTGAT
>NZ_JBPYDC010001063.1:0-721 GCF_051847575.1 Psychrobacter sp. 1U2 | reverse complement strand
CGCGAAAAATTTGCTTGTAATTGCGCTATCGTCGTAATAATACTCAATGGCTTTTGAGAGTCAATTGACGTTTGATTATTTATCGCTTCGCTGTTTATAGTTTGGTCATTATCTGTCATGTTGCTTCCTTGTCATACATGCTAAAGTGAAAGCACTCTAGCCAGTTGCTACTTAATGTAGCGTATCGAGTGAGGAATGAAAAGGTTGATTCACATACTGATAGGTTTGCACCAGCTGTCTTTTAAAGCAGTACTTGGCTACATTAACCTATTTATAAAATAAGCTGTCATCTACAGACTGGGTGATAATAGCAAAAACTGCTAAACTCGTTATTATCTTTAATTATGTATTATTCTCTCTTAAACAAATCATAAATACGACAAATTGCACCTACCACAATAAGAAGCTGACCCTCATGCCAAAGCACACACTAAAAACTATGCAAACAACCTCACAAGAAACATCGCAACAGGCTTCACAAATAAGCGATATGCTTGTCAGTAAGTCATTATCTTCTGCAGACTATAATGCAACTCATAATGCGATGCTTGAGCGCACACTTGAGCGCATTGCTTTAAAGAAAGAGCAAAGCTTACGTACGCCTGATGAGTTATGGATAGTTGATCATAATGATGTCTATACCCTAGGTCAGGCAGGTAAAGAAGAGCACATACTACAGCATACAGACACGCCTATCATTAAGACCGATCGCGGTGGACAA
>NZ_JBPYDC010001062.1:0-721 GCF_051847575.1 Psychrobacter sp. 1U2 | reverse complement strand
GACGACTGTTATGACCTGACATATAAGTCATATCTTGCAAGTGACAATGGCCACCTTCTTCACAAGTTGGACAGTCGTGCGGATGGTTGGTCATCAGTAGCTCAATCATCGACTTACGAAACGCTTTGGCTTCATCATCGGTGACTGAAATGTACATATCATCGTCTGGCGCAACCATACACGACATCACAAGACGCCCTTTACCCGCTTCCATATCTTCTTTATTCTGATACTGCTTGACGGCGCACTGACGACACGAGCCCACTGAACCTAAGGCTGGATGATAACAAAAGTATGGCACATCAATGCCGAGTGACAAGCATGCTTGTAGCAAATTATCGCTGCTATCTACTTCGACAGTGGTCCCATCAATATGTATGACTGCCATGCCGTTCTCCTTATTTCGCTACTGGCTGTTGATAAGCTGCTGCTTCGATAACGTCTACACCAACCGCCTGTGCGATTTTTTGATCAAACTCAGGTCGGAAATATTTAATCGCACTCATCAGTGGTTCCATCGCACCTGGCGCATGGGCACAGAAAGTTTTACCAATCCATAAGTCACGTGTTAAGCCCTCTAGTTTTTCCACATCGCCCACTTGCCCTTCACCATCGTTGATAGCGGTGAGTAGCTTAACGCCCCATGGCAGGCCATCACGACATGGCGTACACCAGCCGCATGATTCACGCTGAAAGAAAATCTCAAGGTTACGCAGCAGTG
>NZ_JBPYDC010001061.1:0-721 GCF_051847575.1 Psychrobacter sp. 1U2 | reverse complement strand
AAAAGTATACGCCTTAGCAGGAGTAGCAGGTCACGCCAGTCCTAGTACAACGTTTGCATCCTATGTGCATCTTACTGATATTCAAATTGGACTACTGTTATATCATGTAGATTTTAAACTATCTGTTAAACATGCTCCGCTACTAAAAACTCCAAGAAGAATAAAATATGAAATTGAAAACGTACCATTAAAAATTAATGAATATCTTATATACAAGATGAAACTACCAGAGTTACCACAGCCTAAGAGTAGTAAATCAGTTAGCGAGAATCTAACCAAACAAACTGATAAGACCAAAAGATATGCTTTCGATGAAGTGAATCAAATTTTGGAAGCTTACACCGAAAAAGGTGACTATGAATATCTCATGCATATCTACGATGTCAGTCAAGATACGTTTGAAAAATGGCTTTACAATGCGCAGCAACTAAGGAGGGCATCAGAGTTTCAAACTACAAAAGGTAATCCTAGACTATTTGATCCAAACAATAAGCACAGTCTACTACCTGTAAAGGATAGATACGGTGATGATAGAAAAAATATGATACGAATGACAGATAAATTTCGTGATATTTATAAAGGAAGTAATGATAAAGGTGCTATTAATAAGTTTGTTTTTCATACCCTTATTAACGCTCAACCCAGTAAGAACTTTATCATTTTTAAGCATCCTGCAGACATTTACAACTATCTTGAAATTGTCTGCCAGCTAGTATACAAA
>NZ_JBPYDC010001060.1:0-721 GCF_051847575.1 Psychrobacter sp. 1U2 | reverse complement strand
AATAATGAGCGCATTATGAGTCGCTGTTATTTATAAGCCACTATCAAGAGAAATATTCTAATAAAGGGATATAAGCGCCTTCTATACACACTTATAGAGAGTTTTTTGCAAAACTGTTATAGTACGGACGCATACAATCAGGTGGACATTGGTTATTATTGTCTGGTTTTTAGTGACTTTGTGTTCACAAATAATGATTTATAAACCCAATACTTTTATCATTATTATATTATTCTACGTTTTTAATTGTAGTACTTAGGAAAAGTTATGACTGACCATGCCAACAACAGCGGTACTAATAAAAACGCGCCAGACCAAGCGTCTGTCACTGATGGTAATGACCATGCGCATAAAAACGAACAAATGATGTCGGATATGACAGCGTTTCCTACGATGCCAACCATTCCAAGTGATAGACCATGGCTTGACGCTTATGAGCGTTATGGTATCGATGCAACTATCGATATGCCTGATGATGAGACCTCTTTGCTTGAAGTGTTTGAACGTAACTTTCGTCGTTATGGACAAAAAACTGCTTACCTCTGTATGGGCGCATCCATTACCTTCAAACAATTGGATCTTTATAGCCGCCAAATCGCAAGCTACTTACAATCATTGGGATTGGATAAAGGCGATAAAGTTGGCGTCATGATGCCAAACATTTTGCAGTATCCGATCGTTATGCTCGGTATCATTCGTGCCGGTATGGTATTGGTCAATG
>NZ_JBPYDC010001059.1:0-721 GCF_051847575.1 Psychrobacter sp. 1U2 | reverse complement strand
TACTTCTATCATCTCAAGATCTACTTTACCCGGGTTTTCTAAACAATGCGTTGCACCTAATGGTATATAAACAGACTCATTTTCAGTCACTAGCTTTTCGTTACCATCAACGATAACTTTAGCGGTACCTGACACTACAATCCAGTGCTCAGCACGGTGATGGTGCATTTGCACAGAAAGCCTCTCACTAGGTTTGACCGTGATGCACTTAACTTGATAACGATGGCCACTATCGATAGAGTCATATTTACCCCAAGGTCGATAGACCTCACGATGGACACTATGTTCCTGACGTTTATCTGCTTTTAGTTGGTTGACAATATGCTTGACTTCTTGCGACTTATCTTTGGACGCGACTAGCACTGCATCTTTAGTTTGAACAACAATAATATTATCCAAACCCACCGTTGCCACTAATCCTGTTTCTGCAAATATATAGTTATTATGACTATCAACTGTCAGCACATCGCCTGTGATAACGTTGTCATCTTTATCTTTATCAGAAACTTCCCATAAAGACGACCAAGCACCTACATCGCTCCAACCAGCATCCATCGCAATGACAACTGCATTAGTCGTTTTTTCCATGACGCCATAATCTATTGACTCGGTAGGACAGTTAAAGAAATCTTCTTTATTGATACGTATAAAGTCCAAGTCAATATCAATACTTTGCATTGCATTACTACAAGCACTATAGATGTCCGGACGGTGACTTTTC
>NZ_JBPYDC010001058.1:0-722 GCF_051847575.1 Psychrobacter sp. 1U2 | reverse complement strand
AAACGACCGAAGAGGCAAGGTTTATCAAACAAAATCGTAATTTTGATATTCAGCGCGTTGTTGTCAAGATTGGCTCATCGTTATTAACCAATAATGGGCGAGGGCTGGATCGAACTGCTATTTATGAGTGGGCCAAACAGATTGCTAAATTGCATAAGCAGGGCGTTGAAGTACTATTGGTATCGTCAGGCGCAGTTGCCGAAGGCGTGGTGCGAATGGACCTTGATGAGCGGCCAAAAAAGCTTGCAGCATTGCAGGCTTGTGCTTCTATTGGTCAGATGGGTTTGATTGAAACGTGGTGGTCAGCATTGATTCAACACGGAATACAAAGCTCTCAGCTATTATTAACTCACGACGATTTGTCTAATCGTAGTCGTTATTTGAATACCACTGGTGCACTGACGCAGCTATTAGAGTGGAATGTGCTCCCAGTTATTAATGAAAACGATACCATTACGATTGATGAGATTAAGTTTGGTGATAATGACACATTGGGTGCAATGTCAGCGGCTATGATCAATGCAGATTTATATATTATCTTGACGGATCAAGATGGGGTGTTTACCGACAACCCACGAGACAACCCTGATGCTAAAATGATACGCCAAGAGCGCGCGATGGCTGACTATCTTTTTGACATTGCAGGTGACGGTGGTAAGCTTGGTCGTGGCGGTATGCTAACCAAGATTCGTGCTGGTCGCCTTGCAGCAATGGGCGGTTGC
>NZ_JBPYDC010001057.1:0-722 GCF_051847575.1 Psychrobacter sp. 1U2 | reverse complement strand
GTATGGCACTCTCTATACTACTTGGATTTTTGAGCTACAAATATGTTGAAAAAATCAATTTCAGAAGAGAGTTTGGCAACTTATTTACGTATTTAAAGCACAAGCCTATATACATGGTATTGGCAATTGGCGTCCTAGGAAGCTTTGTTTTTGTAGATAAAGGGGTTGAGGAAAGATTTTCGTTAAACGCGTCTGACGAAAATATTATTGATGGCCTAAAAATACCTTATAGAAATAACGGTTATTGTTTTTATTCATCTCACGACCCAAGTTTTGAGGTAAGCCAAAGTAAGGGGATTGATTGTTATTTAGGTAATAAAGAAAAAAATGCCAAAACATTGCTATTTGGTGATTCTTTTGCTGGTCATAATGAACCATTTTTTGACGAGGTATTTAAGGCTAATGACGCATCCTTTCAATCAATAGTTACCAATTGGTGTGTTCCATCTCTTACCGAAAACTTTATAGGTTCTAAAACGAATAAGGCCTATGAGCAATGCTTATTAAACAGGAAATACCTGAAAGAAAATATGCAAAATTATGAAAATTTAATATTCGCAGGATCATGGGGTAATGCTTTAGAATTTGAACAGTTTAAAGATGTGGAAAAACTGATTGATGAAGCAGCTAAGCTGGATGTAAATATATTCCTTATGGCAGCTCCTTATGATTACAAAAAAAACCCGTTACAAGGTTTTTATAAAAGTATTTATTTTGATCAA
>NZ_JBPYDC010001056.1:0-722 GCF_051847575.1 Psychrobacter sp. 1U2 | reverse complement strand
CCAAACCCTCAAAAACGCTGAACGCTTTATCACTGATGAATTAAAGGCAGTCGAAACCGAATATCTAAGCGCACAAACCTTGGCACTGGCGCGGGAAAAACAGCTGTATCAGCAACTGCTGACCACGCTTGGCGACCATCTGACCGAACTACAACAGTTAAGCGCTGCCATCGCTCAGATAGACGTGCTGAGTAACTGGGCGCAGCTGGCTATGACTCATAACTGGCAACGTCCAGTCATGCATAATGGCGTATCAAATAACGATATAAATAGTAAAAACGCAAAAAAAGACGCTGGCTTACAAGGTAGCCAACGAAACCAACAGAGTCAGCAAAACCAGCTAAACTTTGACGGCGCTACTCAAAGTCAGGCTCAAAGCCAACTGTCAGATCAAGCGCAAAACCAAACCAGCATTGATATCCGTCAAGGTCGTCACGTCGTCGTCGAAGCGGCATTAAATCCAGCCAATACGCACCATCGAAACGCCCCAACTGAGCATCTTAGTCATTTCGTTGCCAACGACTGCGCGCTTGGCAGCGATGAGCATCCCGAACGCTTATTAATCATTACTGGCCCTAATATGGGCGGCAAATCAACCTATATGCGCCAGACTGCCCTGATCGTCTTGCTCGCTCATTGCGGCAGCTTTGTACCGGCTGAACATGCCCTTATCGGAGATATTGACCGTATCTTTACCCGTATTGGTTCAGCTGACGATCTGG
>NZ_JBPYDC010001055.1:0-724 GCF_051847575.1 Psychrobacter sp. 1U2 | reverse complement strand
ACAAAGACAGAGAGTCAGATTGAGATTGTGCCTTCTTATGGATTATCAGATGAGCAAAAAGAGCAGCTTTTGACTGCTGGATTTAAGCATGCAGAAGAAGATAAAAACGCTCGTTCTTTAATTGAGACTAAAGTAGAAGCTGAGCGCGAAGTGCTCGCGCTACAATCCGCCCTGAACGAGTTTGCTGCTTTATTAACATCGGAGGAGCAGCAGTCCCTTGCTAAGCATATTCAAGGGTTACAAACGGCCCTTGAAACTGACGACTTATCAGTTATCGAGAGAGAACAAGCTTCACTTAAACCGCACAGCGACGCTTTTGCTGCTCGTATTATGAATCAGAGTGTCAAAGCCAGCATGGCAGGTACAAGTGCTCAGGACTGGTAATAGCTACACTGATGACTATAAATCAATAAGTATAATTCATTTAATATAATATATTTATACGTTATAACATTTCATTTTTAGATTTTTAATCGATTAGTATTGGACAGACAATTTATGCCAAAGATTACTGTACTACCCCATCACGAGATTTGCCCTGAAGGTACTGAGGTCGAGCTTCAATCTGGTGATAATTTATGTAAAGCCTTGCTTGAAAAAGGCGTCAAGATTGAACATGCTTGTGAGATGTCAAAAGCATGTACGACCTGTCATGTCGTGGTTCGTAAAGGATTTAATAGCTTAGAAGAAATGGATGATATTGAAGCCGACTTGTTAGATCGTG
>NZ_JBPYDC010001054.1:0-724 GCF_051847575.1 Psychrobacter sp. 1U2 | reverse complement strand
CGGCCTTCAATACAAAAGTCAATATCGAAATCGGGCATTGAGACGCGCTCTGGGTTTAAAAAACGCTCGAATAATAGATCATAGTGAATAGGGTCAAGATCGGTAATATTCAGTGCATAAGCGACTAGTGAGCCAGCACCAGAACCACGGCCAGGGCCAACTGGGACACCATTGGCCTTGGCCCAGCGGATAAAGTCCATGACGATTAAGAAATAACCGGGGAAACCCATCGATAAGATGATATTAAGCTCGTACTCTAAGCGCTCATCGTACTGTTTGCGAAAGTCACTCCAGCTGTCGTCGCGCTCTTCCACAGGAAAGAGTTTATCCAACCGGTGATTAAGGCCGCGCTGCGACTCTGCGCGGAAAAAAGACTCAATGGTTTCGCCCTCTGGAACAGGAAAGTCGGGCAGTACGTTGATGCCAAGGGTCAAGATCACATTACAGCGGGTTGCTAAACGTAAGGTATTATTAATAACTTGTGGAATATCATCAAACAACTGCGCCATCTGTTCTTGAGTCTTCAAATATTGCTCATCTGAATACAGTCTTGGACGATTTGGGTCAGCCAGTACATAAGAGCCTGCGATACAAACGCGGGCTTCGTGAGCATCGAAGTCTTCTTGTTCTAAAAAACGCACATCGTTGTGTGCAATGAGAGGAATATTGTGTTTGGCACCTGAGTGGATAGCGGCTTTAATAAAAGCATCTTCCCCTGAGCGAT
>NZ_JBPYDC010001053.1:0-724 GCF_051847575.1 Psychrobacter sp. 1U2 | reverse complement strand
CGAAAAAAAGGGCTTAAATGGCAACAATTAGTCGCGCAGCCCTTTATCTATAATGGTACTTGTCGGCTACTTGAAAACACGCCTGCTGAGGTGCTTAACCGCAATGCGCGCTACACGGTCGAAAACATTACCTCCTTGTTTTCACTACTGCGCAATGACCTTGGTATCACGACTTTGCCCAAGCTCGCCTTCCCTTCTAACGAGCCTGAACTGGTATGGCTTGATTTGCTGGAACCAGCTCTGGACAGACAGATCGGCATCTTTAAATTAGCGAATAAAACCATCTCACCGCCAGCGCAAGCCTTTTATGAGCTGTGTATTGCCTACGTTCAGAAGCATTACCCTTTGTCAGACATGGCCTGATTTTGCATGGCCTGATTTTGCATAGCTTGGTTTTTTAACAGTATCAAAGCTTGTTTATTGTCTTAGACCATCGTTGGCAATTCTTGGTGTTTTAAGCCAATGGTTCTAAGCGCTCCCTTGTCATCGACCTCTTTAATAACTAACGACCATTCGTCATTTATCGTGACCGTATCACCCGACACTGGAGCCGTGTCCAAGCTTTCTTTAACGTACTCAGCCACGGTCTGCTGCCACATGTTTATTGATGGGTCGTCAGCTTTAGACTTGAGCTTATGTGTGAGGGTTTCGGATGCCATGACACCAGTAAAAAACGGTAAATCCCCAAGCTTTACACTGGGTGATAACAACCAATCTCCGTAGA
>NZ_JBPYDC010001052.1:0-724 GCF_051847575.1 Psychrobacter sp. 1U2 | reverse complement strand
CAGCCTCCGCAAGTAGATGCAGATGCCCCGTTCCGTATGCAAATTTCAAGTCTTGACTATAATAGCTTCGTTGGTGTTATCGGTATCGGTCGTATCCAACGCGGTAAAGTTAAAACTAATACCCAGGTTACAGTCATTGATAAAAACGGTAATACTCGTAATGGCCGTATTTTGAAGATTATGGGTTATCACGGTCTTGATCGTATTGAAGTAGAAGACGCACAAGCTGGTGATATTGTTTGTATTACTGGTATTGATGCACTTAATATCTCTGATACTATTTGTGACCCTAATCACGTCGAAGCATTGCCAGCTCTGACGGTTGATGAGCCGACTGTATCAATGAACTTTCAAGTAAACAATTCACCGTTTGCTGGTCGCGACGGTAAGTTTGTGACTTCACGTAACATTCGTGAGCGTCTTGAGCGTGAACTGATTCATAACGTAGCATTACGTGTAGAAGATACCGAGTCTCCTGACAAATTCAAAGTATCGGGTCGCGGTGAGCTACACTTATCTGTACTAATTGAAAACATGCGCCGTGAAGGTTTCGAGATGGGTGTTTCAGGCCCAGAAGTTATCGTTAAAGAAGTTGACGGTAAGCTACAAGAGCCTTATGAAAACGTTGTGTTCGATATTGAAGAAGAGCATCAAGGTTCTATTATGGAACAGGTCGGTTTGCGTAAAGGCGAGATGACCAATATGGAGCTTGATGGTAAAGGTC
>NZ_JBPYDC010001051.1:0-726 GCF_051847575.1 Psychrobacter sp. 1U2 | reverse complement strand
ATATCCTTTGTGTTTGGCTTTGGTATGGCGTCAACGATCTTAATCGGTCAAGCCATGGGTCAGCGCAATGAGGATGTGGTCAAACGCACCATGGGTACAGCGCTTGGTAGTATTATTCCAATAAGTGTGTTGGTCGCGGCTGTAGGATGGATATTTGCGCCACTGCTGCTTGATTTATTAGGGACGCCGCCAAGTGCTGTGGATCTGGCTCTGAGTTATCTGCGCATGATATTCGTTGCTATGCCGGTTACCCTAACCTTTACGCTGATCATGATGGCGTTACGTGGTACGGGTGATTCTACGACGCCGCTTTGGTTCATATCGATGTCGGTCGCTATTGATTTGGTGTTGACCCCTACGCTTATTTTGGGCCTCGGACCCTTCCCTGAATGGGGTATCTTTGGTTCAGCATTTGCTACTGCCGTTGCCAATACATTGGCGCTGATTGGCATTCTTACCACTATGTATTTTCGTGGTTCTGTGCTGGCGCTTAGTAAGCCTGAGCTGCGGTTTTTGCGTGCAGATAGAGAAATTCTAAAATCAATGTTTTCAAAAGGGCTGCCGATGGGTCTTCAGATGATCGTCATCTCGTCAGCGGCACTGACGATGCTTTCTTTGATCAACCGCGAGGGAGTGCAGACGACAGCCGCTTATAGTGCCACGCAGCAGCTTTGGACCTATGTACAGATGCCTGCAATGGCGCTCAGTGCAGCAGCAAGCGCCATG
>NZ_JBPYDC010001050.1:0-728 GCF_051847575.1 Psychrobacter sp. 1U2 | reverse complement strand
CCACTGATAATGCTAAAAAAGCCAAAGAGACGAGTAAAGTAAGTCCTGAGCAGAAGCAAGCACGCTTGCAATGGCTAGAGCAGCAAGCAAAGCTGGCAGGAACAGCGAATCTAGTGACAGATCCTATCAACAGCCATCTGATTGAATACCTATTGGATCATACGGAAGAATATCCTTTAGCCGATGCTATCAGGCGCTGTGCATTGGTACTGACGACGTTAGATAAGCTGTTTGTTGGTACATTAGATAGCCTGTCGCAAAAATGGTTGTCTGAGTATAGCGCGGAGACGGGACATCAGCAGGGTATGCAAATCAGCGACGATGAGCAGACAGTGATAGAGAGTATCATTCATGATGCCGTACGTGCGCATCATAGTTATATGTACTATCAGCAGCCTGAGATATATCAATTATTACAGCATACCAATCGTCTGACCACGCCCGCTGATCACCTAAACGTGGCGCAAAAGTCACTGCAGTTTATCTCCACACCAATTGAGCCTGTTGATTTGGGCGAGCCAATAGACTTTACCGCCTACCAGCATGCATTAGAGGATTTTAAAGACTGTGATCTAACAGATGTAAAGCCGTACTTTGATAAAGACTATCGTAAAGCGCAAGGGATGACTTGGAATGCAGGTCTTGCTACTAAAGTAAATCATATAGGTAATATACAGACTGCCATTCAACAAAATGGCACAGCGTTCTTTACGCATTTGGACGAGGAA
>NZ_JBPYDC010001049.1:0-728 GCF_051847575.1 Psychrobacter sp. 1U2 | reverse complement strand
ATTTTAAAAGGGCTTATACTCATGATTGAACGATTACTGGTAACCAGTTTTCAAAAGCATAGCGGCTCTCCGATGCTACTTAGTAAACCATTTAGTAAATCGGCATGAAAAAGCCTGCAAAACTTACGTCTTGCAGGCACAGCAACTAGCGATAAAGGCAGCGCTAATCAGCTGGTAAAGTGCTAGTCAGTTTTTTCTTCGATGAGCTCTTTGATGCTATCGTCTTTGTTTTTAGCTACTCCAGCGCTATCGTTTTTTGCCGACCCAGCATTTGGGTTTTTCACGGTTTCGTTACTGGCGCTTTTATTAGCTGAGGCTGAACTTGAGCTGTTTTTCTCACTGCTGTCTGGCGCAGTTGGCGGTTTTGGCGTAGGAACCACTGGTAAGCTTTTGTCTTCCGACCCAGAACTACGCGCATTATCTTCTTTTTTAGCGGTGGTTGATGAGGCACGGCCTTCATCTTCGGTAATCACAGTACGCTCTTCGTTCACTGCCAACGTTGCAGAGGTATCCTCTGATTGACGAATGCTCTCAACAGTGCCATTGTTTGCCGTTTGATTACCATTCCCAGCTTCATTGCTTGCCAAGCCTTCATCTGCCTTGCGAGCTGGTACCTCACGTTCAGTCGGCTGCAATCTGACAGATCTTGAACGTCTCGTACTTAAGTCTTTGATGGGTCCAGGACGCTCATAATTGTCGACGATACCGACATAACGGCTGATCTCTTC
>NZ_JBPYDC010001048.1:0-729 GCF_051847575.1 Psychrobacter sp. 1U2 | reverse complement strand
CTACGATGTAACGCTTCTATTGCGTCATTCGCTTCATCTTCTAGCTTTTCTAAAGCGATAGTGAGCTGGCTAAGACGCTTTTGCATGTGATTTTTTTGTGTAAAGCCATGCAGCTCAGACTCATAATCACTTTGTGTGGCAGTATTTCTTGGCTCAGTCGTCTCGGTGGATGTGGATTTAGAGGTAGTAGATGTCGTTTTATCATTTTCCTCTATAGGCAATTGGCTTGGATGCACAAACATCGCTTTATTATCAACTGCGCGAAACGTCAACGCCAAGTCGTATTGTTTACCTTCAGCATTTAGGGCGTCGTAAGCAAGACTCTCCTTTTGGTGCGTGTCGTTTTTTATCGCCTCGATCTTACTTTGATATTGGTCACTACGAAAACGTTGACTGAGACGTTTTTTTGCCTGTGTCCATAAGTCGCTAATTTGCTGTTGTAGTAATACCGCTTGTCCAGCAGGCAACCGTATCGCTAGAGGGGTACGAGGGTCAGTAAAATTGTGCACGTAGACCCAGTCGTCTGGTGTGGGTGCATCCATAGCGATATGCTGTAAGAAACGGCTGATAATGGTACGTTTACCAAGCCCATTTTCGCCAGCGGCAAAGACGTGATAGCCACTGGCTTTTATATCCAGCGCAGTGTGCAAGGCTTTGAGCGCCCGTTTTTGACCAAAACCAATGTCCAAATCGGGCGCAGTACGGGTGTCAGTAGGCAGGATATCAGCA
>NZ_JBPYDC010001047.1:0-729 GCF_051847575.1 Psychrobacter sp. 1U2 | reverse complement strand
CCTGATTCAACACGGCCGGTTACGACGGTACCACGACCTGAGATTGAGAATACGTCTTCGATTGGCATTAGGAATGCTTTGTCGATGTCACGCTCTGGCTCTGGGATGTAGCTGTCTAGGATGCCGAGCAACTCTACGACGGCTGGTTGGCCGTATTTGCCTTCGTCGCCTTTTAGGGCTTGGGTGGCACTACCTTTTACGATTGGGGTGTCGTCACCTGGGAAGTCGTAGTCGTTAAGCAGTTCACGAACTTCCATTTCAACTAATTCTAGTAGTTCTTCGTCGTCAACAAGGTCACATTTGTTCATGAAGACGATGATGTACGGTACGCCAACCTGACGAGATAGTAGGATGTGCTCACGAGTTTGTGGCATTGGGCCATCAGTGGCTGATACGACTAGGATTGCGCCGTCCATTTGAGCAGCACCGGTGATCATGTTTTTAACATAGTCGGCGTGACCTGGGCAATCAACGTGGGCGTAGTGACGAGTTTCGGTGTCATACTCTACGTGTGAGGTGTTGATGGTGATGCCACGGGCTTTTTCTTCTGGTGCGCTATCGATAGACGCGTAGTCTTTAGCTTCACCGCCAGAGGTGATAGCGGCTACGGTTGCGATTGCGGCTGTTAGGGTGGTTTTACCGTGGTCAACGTGTCCGATGGTGCCGACGTTGACGTGGGGCTTGTTGCGTTCAAACTTGGCCTTTGCCATGAGTGTATCCTTTTTATTG
>NZ_JBPYDC010001046.1:0-730 GCF_051847575.1 Psychrobacter sp. 1U2 | reverse complement strand
AAAATGTCAGCTGCCATGAGTACTGGATAGCCAAACAGACCCATAGTAATGCCTTGATCTGGATCAACATCCGCTTTTTCTACATTAATATCGACGGCTGCTTTATACGCATGAGCGCGGTTCATAAGACCTTTGGCACACGAGCAGTTTAAAATCCAAGCAAGCTCGGGAATCTCAGGCACGTCCGACTGACGATAGAAGGTCACACGCTCAGGGTCAAGACCACAAGCAATCCAAGTCGCTGCTATGATTTTAGTCGATTCATGAATAACCGCTGGGTCATAACAACCGATAATCCCATGATAATCTGCCAAAAAGAAAAACGCTTCATCATCACTGTTTTGGATAGACTCAATCGCTGGACGAATAGCGCCAACGTAATTACCTAAGTGCGGAATACCGGTAGGCTTAATGCCTGTGAGGATACGTTTGGTTTCTTTTTTAGGTGCATCAGTTTGATTACTCATGGAAAATCCGTAGTTGGGTTGTTAGTTTATTGCAAATTTAATATCGTACACTTAAGTCAACGACTCAATTTAGTGGCGCAAATTATAACAAATTTATCTACTGCTTTGTTTGTGTATAAACGCCTACTTATAGATTTCAGTGCGACCATCTGGGCTGTTTTTAAAGCGCCGATGAAACCACATCCATTGGGTTGGATCAATACGAATGAGTCCTTCTAAGACTTCATTAATACGAGTGGCATCAGCGACTTCATCATTACTAG
>NZ_JBPYDC010001045.1:0-730 GCF_051847575.1 Psychrobacter sp. 1U2 | reverse complement strand
AATAAAAATAATAATAAAAGGAATTTTAGTCGCACCACTAATTACAATCGGACGTATCAAATTGTCCACCCAACTAATGACTAAAATACCCCACAATGCCAGACCAATGCCTTCTGTCGTATGCCCTTGACTCAATAGCCAAAACGCCACCGCGCCCCACGCAAACGGCGTACCAAACGGTATTAACGCAATCATAAAGGTTACGATGGTCAGTAAAATAGGGCTGGGTGATCCTGAGAAATAATAGCCAATACCGGCAAGCAGCGCTTGTGCCAATGCAGTCAGACCGATACCGTATACCACCGCGCGTGTGGTTGTACCAACCGAATCAATATAACCGTCGATTCGATTGCCAATGACGTTGCGTAGTGCCTGACGAATCTGACGTATCAAACTGGTCCCATCCCGATAAAAGAAAAACAGCGTCATTAGCGCCATACCAAGCTTGGCTAAAGTACTGAGTACCACATCTAGGGCTACTTTGCCATAGTATAAATGCGATTGAATCCAAGCGCGAAACGCCTCAAGTGTCCCTTCAGGGTTTTTGTTAATTTGCCACAAAATATCTTTTATCTGCTGACCGATAATGGGTAATTCTTTAAAATAATCGGGTACATCAAGGTAGCCTACCTTCACACGGTAGATTAAGTTGCTATAGAGACTAAGCGCCTCTTGTTGCAAAATAAACACCCCTATCACCAGTGGCACTCCGATAATCAACGAGATACTG
>NZ_JBPYDC010001044.1:0-730 GCF_051847575.1 Psychrobacter sp. 1U2 | reverse complement strand
AGGTAAGCTAATGACCAAACCTGCCAAACGTACGCAAAGAGATCAAATCGGCGTCTATATTAAACGCCAAGCGTGGATACTATTTATCCTTATTATCATCGCTTGGATTGTAGATGCCAGTTGGCTGAGCAGTGATCTTGTCGTAGCAAAAAGCGCTGCCATTGGTGCGCTATTAAGTTTTGTTACTCAAGCTGTATTTGCTGGATTTATCTTTTGGTACACAGGATATCGCGCGCGCGGGCACATTGTCAGCCAGCTATATCGAGGTCAAATGGCCAAATGGTTATTGACTGTGTTTGGTTTCGCACTAATTTTTATTACC
Organism: Psychrobacter sp. 1U2; assembly: GCF_051847575.1. NCBI lineage: Bacteria > Pseudomonadati > Pseudomonadota > Gammaproteobacteria > Moraxellales > Moraxellaceae > Psychrobacter > Psychrobacter sp. 1U2. Next base: position 408 of record NZ_JBPYDC010001044.1, on the reverse strand, counting down.
ATACGACCCCTGTCAGCGCCTGCGCTCTTCATCGGTTTTATGGTAATGCAGATTAGTCACAGTTGGATGTTGTGGCATATACGTTAATGATAAATGACAGTCGCTTATGATAATTTTCTAAGCTTTTGTATTTATCCAATATAACGTCATATTTATTCTATAAATATAATGCTGTTCATAGCATAAAAATGTCATCCTGCCGTCCAACTTCTCTACGACTAAGTCGAAAATTAATAAATGATGTGTTTTGGAATTTTGCAAAAAATACTAACTACTATAAATATGATTGCTTAATAATAATGTTTTACAATTTAATTAAGGGCGCAAGACCATATTGTTAAACGTTACAAGCTAGTATAATGATTACATAGCAGATAAAAAACACATAATTGCCTTTACACGAATACT
>NZ_JBPYDC010001043.1:0-730 GCF_051847575.1 Psychrobacter sp. 1U2 | reverse complement strand
AGATATGTTGCGACAAGCATACGTGACGATTTTTAGATCTGGATTAACCACCGTTCAGGCACTCAAAATTCTGCAAGAGGATTTATTGCCAAAAGAACCCAAAATCCAGTTGCTTATTGATTCTTTACAGTATAGTAAACGAGGTGTGGTGCGCTAAGACTCTTTTAATACAAACTCTCCATTCTCTGTATTCTTCTCTATTAATATCGATAGACAAAAAGCCATAACTAAATGTTATGGCTTTTTATGTCTATGAGTACTTGACTTTTTGTAATGTTTAGCAGACACTTTCTAAAGATGTTCAGTAAGATTATAGTAACCTATTTTAATTAAAAAATAATGTATAACATCTTTTTTGCTAATTTAGCTATCTCTTGGTTTATGAAGTTTGAGTAGCTTATCATTGTAGTGTTAGGAGGAATATATGGCAGAACCAAGAGAGAATTGGTCGAGTAGGACTGGTTTCATCATAGCAGCTGTCGGTTCGGCAGTAGGGCTAGGTAACATATGGCGTTTCCCTTATGTGGCTTATGATAACGGTGGTGGGGCATTTATGGTGCCTTACCTTATTGCTTTATTAACAGCAGGTATTCCGCTGTTGTTTTTAGATTATATTATAGGACATAAGTATCGCGCTGCCGCGCCACGTGCATACAAGAAAATGGTGAAATCTGCCCAGTTTGTGGGCTGGTGGCAGACGCTTGTCTCTTTTATCATTGCTATTTATTAT
>NZ_JBPYDC010001042.1:0-730 GCF_051847575.1 Psychrobacter sp. 1U2 | reverse complement strand
TAAACGCAAAGCCAATGGCGACCGAACCGATACCAAGTGCACCAATCAGCTTGGCAGGCGTAAAACCTGGCACTGCAATGACCATGGCTATCATAAAGCCAATAAAAATAATCAGTGCCCCGCCTACCCGCTGAAACACTTTGACCAGATTTTGATGTCGACTCCGACTACCTAATAGTTTGTGAACGATTTTTTTAAATACTATTGATAAAAACCAAAAAATTAGGATAACGATAATTGATGCAACAAAATATGGAATACGCTCGACAAAACCAACCAATATCTCATTTGCTGAATCTATGATGCTATGATACGTCAGCTCATCGGGCGTGGTAGCTGGATCAAAAGCAATGGTGTCTGCCTCAGGGCTAGGCATATAGGGGAAGCTCCTTAAGTTATTTACCTTTTTTATTAAGTCATTGTCTTTCAGTCATTGTCTTTTGGACGCTGCAATTTAACGCATCAAGTCAGCTTGTACAATCTCAATCCAGTAACCATCGACATCTTTGATAAAGGCGATATTTTTCATACTGCCATCTTCAGGACGTTTTTTAAATTCCACATCGTTTGTATCAAACCAAGCTATCGCTTCATCTAAATTGGGTACGCTAAAGCAAATATGACCAAAGCCTTGCGGCTCGCTATTGCCATCATGGTAGCTAAAGTCGGTCTTGTTTTCAGTACCATAGTTGTGGGTCAGCTCTAAAATACCGCGTTGACGGAACGCAAA
>NZ_JBPYDC010001041.1:0-730 GCF_051847575.1 Psychrobacter sp. 1U2 | reverse complement strand
TAAGAAGTCGATAAAAACCCTAACTTTTACCGTCAGAACATTCGATTTTGGATAGATGAGCCACAGGCCCGTCTGGTCATCAATCGTGTAGTCGGGTAGGACATGGATCAGCGAGCCGTCAGCCAGTTCGCGGTGAACACTCCATAGTGAGTTCATTGAAATGCCTGCTCCAGCAATGGTTGCGACTTTCTGACTCAAGCCATCGTCAACGATAAGCCGGCTCTCGGTCAGTCGTGGATCGAACTCCTCAGTACTGCCATCATACCCAACAAACTTAATCGGTGACGGCTCTTTGAATACAATGAATTGATGCGTCGCAAGGTCATCTGGTTGCGTGGGCGTGCCCTGCTGTTTCAAATATTCGGGTGAAGCGCAAAGGATTCGCATATCGTTAGCCAATTTTCGCCCTTTTAAGCTGCTATCTGATAGTGTTGAATTGCGCAATGCAAGATCAAAACTGCCTTGGATAAGATCAAACTCCATATCCGTAAGCCGCAGGTCAAGAGTGATACCTGAGTACAACTGTAGGAACTCAGGCAGGATAGGCGCGATGTAGAGCTGGGCAAAGGTGCTTGGAGCCGTGAACCTTAGGGTACCTGTCACAGTTGCATTGCCATGACCTAAAGCTGCGCGTGCAGCATCTTCTTGAGCTAAAATTTCCTTAGCATAAGGCAAAAATTCCGCCCCTTCCAAAGACAAAGCCACCTTGCGCGTGGAACGATGCAAAAGA
>NZ_JBPYDC010001040.1:0-730 GCF_051847575.1 Psychrobacter sp. 1U2 | reverse complement strand
CTCTTCTTTTAAATCTTTACGATAGCTATCGAGCTGTGATTTTTCAATCGCTCTTGCCCGTGCGTCTTTTTCAACGCCGTCACGGGTAAAGACCTGTACATCGATAACTGTGCCTTTGCTTGATGTTGGAACACGCAGTGAAGTGTCTTTTACATCAGCAGCCTTTTCACCAAAGATAGCCCGTAGCAGTTTCTCTTCTGGCGTTAGTTGCGTCTCGCCTTTTGGTGTGACTTTACCAACTAAGATATCGCCTGCATCAACTTCAGCACCGATATAAACAATACCTGCTTCATCCAGACTTGATAAAGCAGCCTCACCTACGTTTGGAATATCAGCTGTGATTTCTTCTGTTCCAAGCTTGGTATCACGCGCCACACAAGTCAACTCTTGGATATGAATCGTAGTAAAGCGATCTTCTTTAACGACTTTTTCAGATAGCAAGATTGAATCTTCAAAGTTGTAACCATTCCACGGCATAAATGCGATACGAATGTTCTGACCTAGCGCTAGCTCACCAAGATCCGTTGATGGACCATCAGCCAAGATATCACCCAAAGCAATTTCATCACCTTGGTTGACGATGATACGTTGGTTAATACAAGTGTTTTGGTTAGAGCGTGTGTATTTGATTAAGTTATAGATATCGATACCCGCTTCACCAGCATTCATCTCGTCTTCGTTTACACGAACAACGATACGTGAGGCATCAACATCTTCAATCACACCGCCA
>NZ_JBPYDC010001039.1:0-731 GCF_051847575.1 Psychrobacter sp. 1U2 | reverse complement strand
GGTTGCACAGATCACTCAAAATGATGCCAATGAAGCACTACTTGGTAGCTATGTGATCTCAGGTACCTTTACCAAGCAAGCGTGGGAGTCTTTCGTTAGTGATGAGATTGATAAAGCTGCCACTACTAGAATAGTAGCAGATGATTGGGTGCTGGCAACCAGTAGCCAAGATGATCTCACGTTGACTGGTAGCCCTGAACAAATACGACAATATTTAGTCAATCGTTATAAGCAAGAATATATCTCTGAATGGAAACGATTTATATCGCAAGTTTACGTTCGTGATAGCGAGGGATTCGATGACCATGCTGTCTTGTTAAATCAATTGTCTAACGCAAAAGAATCACCGTTAAAAACTCTATTTGAGACGGTTGATCGTCAAACTCAATGGGACAACCAAGCTGCTAACCTAGGCTCTGCTAATGGTGGTCAGTCTCGACGCTCATTTGTAAATTGGTTTAAGCAGACCATACTGCGCCAAAGTCCAGCTGAACTGCGTATGGCAGAAGCGTCAATGAACAACGGTAGTAGCTCTAGTGACACAAATTCTGCTCCGCAAGCCAATTCAGGTGTGATCGCACAAGAATTCTCCTCTATTCATGCTTTAGTCACGCCAAGAGAGGATAATCAAGATCTGTCGCTGTTAGACAATTACCTAGTAAGCTTAGGAAATATTAGAACACGCTTTAATAATATAGCGCGTAGTGACGATATCGGTCCTGATGCCCTAT
>NZ_JBPYDC010001038.1:0-731 GCF_051847575.1 Psychrobacter sp. 1U2 | reverse complement strand
CATTACCGTGACCGATTTGCTGCGCGAGACAGCGACCAGAAGTTGCCATGGCGTCACGACTATCACGTTTACTGGTTATTACACCACCAGACTTAAAGGTATTGCTTAGCTGGGTTTCCAGATCGACACGATCCGTGACAACAATAATTCGACACTTCGCGAGCTCCTCTAACCAAATAAGCGCTTTGGAGAAAAACACCATGGTAAAGGATTTACCACTGCCGGTGGTATGCCAAATGACACCGCCCTGCCGACTCCCCAACTTACCATCAGAGCCGTCAAAAGTGCTGATACGTTCAATCAAAGCTTTGATACCAAAGACTTGCTGATAACGGGCAACGATCTTGCCTGCCTTTTTATCAAACAAGGTAAACAGGCGCATCATCTCAAGCAAACGCTCAGGCTGTAATAAGCTGACAATTAAGCGGTCTTGATCAGTAACGACTAGATCACCAGAATCAATCAGTGACAGGTACTCTTTTTTAGCTGCGGCAGGATGATGATCAAATAGACGACTAAGCTGCTCATCATTAAGCTTTTGGTTTTTTAGACGGTTGAACTCAGGCTCAGAGATCTCTTCTTCGACCCATTTTGCCCAGAACTTCTCTGGCGTACCGCAGGTGGCATACAGACCGTCATGACCATTGACCGCTAGCAATAATTGGCTATAAGCAAATAGATGTGGGATTTGTTTTTGACCTTGGTTACGGATGTGCTGGGAGACAGCTTGC
>NZ_JBPYDC010001037.1:0-731 GCF_051847575.1 Psychrobacter sp. 1U2 | reverse complement strand
TGCATTAGGTAGGTAAGATTGTCATGCAGAAATATGCAAAAAGCGCACCGTAGACAAGTAGCTACGGTGCGCTTATTTTATTTATTAATAAACAAGACCTATATCAACTCTATTAGCTGCGTTTTGATACTGGTTTATCAAGCCTGACGACTAAACTGTCACAGGGTACATTTGGCAGAATGTTATCTGCGGTCGCACCGCTAATCCATGCAGCAATACCATGGCGTTCATGACGACCAATGACCAATAGATCAACCTCATTTTTATGGCAGTAATTAACGATGCCTTCACTGTTAGAGATGGCAGTCGTCACTTCAGAGTTTACCGCATTTAAATCATTACGCTCCAAAAATTGGGCCAGTTTTGCCCGTGCTTCTTGGCAGCGCTCATCATCAATCTCATCATATAGGCTTGAGGCAGGTACCAATTCATAACCAAAGCCAACCATGGTATCCTTGACGATATGTAATACTGATAGCTTGGAGCCAGGACGGTTATCAACGATGCGTTTGGCTTTTTGAGCAACTATGTCGGCATCAGCCAATAAGTCAGTGACTAGTAAAATATGTTGGTAACTCATGAGGGTCTCCTCGTAGCAAGTAGTTTTAACTATAGCACTACTGATGACTGCTGTTAAGTAGTGAGTTGCACTCTTTATTATATTCTTTAAAGGCACCGTTTAAATTACTTATTAGCCTATTTAACAGCATTTAATTGGCTGCAATATTTTA
>NZ_JBPYDC010001036.1:0-732 GCF_051847575.1 Psychrobacter sp. 1U2 | reverse complement strand
GGTATTAGCAGATAGCTTTAACAAAACGGGTGCTGAACGTAAACCAAGCCTTAAATGGCTAAGCTGTGAAGATCACAAGTTCACACTGCCAGAGCGTTTATACGATCATATTGGCTGGCTAGAATATAGTACCGTTGCAACCAATGCTGAGACTATAGTCAAAGCTAATGGGAAAGCTGCAAAGACTGATAATAATGAAAATAAAAACGATGCTGATACGTTGCTGCGTATTGATTATCAAGATGCCTACGCACAGATTCGAGTAAATTACTTTAAGGGTTGGGCAAAAACCAGCTTTACTGCCTTATCTCGGCAGCTGAGTGAGCAAGGTAAAGCTTTAGCTGTGTTTGATGATGGTATAGAGGATGACTTAGACTTAACGGATAGTGTGGATTTAACAGATAGTATGAATTTGTCGGCTGCCTCTACATCTGGAAATATAACTAACGCAGAAGGTAACGAGAGTAGTGAGAATAACTCTGCTTTAATGACGGTAGATAATATTCGTTTTCGTTTTGTAAGAGGCGCCAATGCGGGTACATTCTTGCACGAAGTTTTTGAAAAGATAGATTTTAATAATAACAGTAAATGGTCAGCGATTATTGATCAAGGTATTCGCCAATATCAGCTACCAGTTAGCTATACTAGTGCCAGCAACCAACAGCGTCTGCTACAAGACATACCCTCAAGCGCAAGTGATAATGAAAGTGCCAGTGTAGTACCTATAGAAGA
>NZ_JBPYDC010001035.1:0-732 GCF_051847575.1 Psychrobacter sp. 1U2 | reverse complement strand
GCTAGGATTGATGTCTTCTGCAAGCTTTTCAATTTCTTGTTCTTGTTTATCCATATTTTGTTTTGATTTATCCATAATATTTCCTTAAAACTATTTAATAACTGTGAGTACTAACCATCACTTGATTAGTACTCACGGTAAAAATTCGTTTAACAAAAGCTTCTTGGACTCAAAGCACTACTTATCGTCGTCTTTAGCATTTTCTAAATTATCAGCGATACGCTCGGCTGCAGCTTCAGTATCTTCGGTATGGTTGTCTTCAGTTTGGCTCTTGAGCGCTGCAGTTGCAGACTCAGAACGTTGTTGCTCAACTTTAGTATCGTTTGGATTAGGGTTAGCCATAATAATTTCCTTAGTTAATATCAGTTAATATTGTTCTAGTTTAGAATAAAAATATAATGAGTTGTTTTACGTTTTGTAGAGTATTTGAACTAATTAAGACAATGCTTTATCAATAGCTTCAACAAAGTTATCAATGTCATCTGGGTTGCGAGAGGTAATTAAATTACCGTCGATCTGTACTGTTGTATCGATAAAATCTGCACCAGCATTTTCTAAATCTGTTTGCAATGAGTGATAAGCGGTCAACTTCTTACCCTTTGCGATACCTGTATTGATAAGCACCCAAGGCGCATGACAAATAACTGCCAGTGGTTTACCTGCTTTATAAACAGTATTGATGATACTGTGCGCCTCTGCATCGCCACGGATAGTGTCAGCATTGACAGTTCC
>NZ_JBPYDC010001034.1:0-732 GCF_051847575.1 Psychrobacter sp. 1U2 | reverse complement strand
ACATAATGACTCCTTTACGTATGGTAATCACTGAAGCTACCGAGCGCTTTGACTTTGATAACCCTTGGAAAAATATTAAGCCACTCAGTGAACCTAAAAGTAGCGTTAATCCTTTTACCTTAAACGAGGTTATGTTAATCATTAATAACGTGCGTAGGGACTTCAAACCGTATTATATTGTGCGTTTCTTTACAGGTATGAGGACAGGCGAGATAGATGGTTTGCCCTGGAAAAACATAGATTTTGAACGCAGACAAATCATTGTTGATCAGGCGGTAGTAAACGGCATAGTTGGTCCAACTAAAACTAGTGGCTCCAATCGTGTGATTCAAATGAATGCCCTGGTCTACGATGCACTGCTTGAGCAAAAAAAATTAAACAGCCAGCAAAACAAATTTGTGTTTTGTACGAAAGCTGGCACAGCTTTGAATCATCGCAACGTGACGCGGCGAGTTTGGTATCCACTACTGAGGTATCTAGAGGTAGATATGCGTAATCCTTATCAATCTAGGCATACTGCTGCAACGCTTTGGCTAGCTGCTGGCGAGGCGCCTGAATGGATTGCCTCTCAGATGGGCCATAGCAATACTAAGATGCTATTTACCGTTTATTCTCGCTATGTACCGAACCTTACTCGTCAAGACGGAAGCGCGCTGGATAAGCTATTGAAAGACCGAGGTATACTACAAAACCTATGAAAAAGCCTATATATAATAAAAAGACATCTAAATA
>NZ_JBPYDC010001033.1:0-732 GCF_051847575.1 Psychrobacter sp. 1U2 | reverse complement strand
AAACGCAGTACATTAATACCAGCCGCTTGTGCCGCATCTTTGGTCGCTTGACGCTGCGCTTCATCGAAATAGGCAGGCACGGTAATCACAGCACCTTCTACACTATCTATAGGTAGGGTACTCGTAGCTCGCTGTTCAAGAGCCGCTAAAATCCGGGCTGATACTTCAACAGGAGAGACCTCACCTTGGGCGGTGACAAACGTTGGCATATCATCTTTGTGGCCAGACAGCTCATAAGGATGAGAGAACTTGATATCAGCTTGGCTACGGCCCATAAAACGTTTGGCTGAAACAATCGTATTTTTTGGATCATCCGCTAAGTGCGCTAGAGCGTCGTAACCGACAAGGGGATTACCTGTACTTGGATAATAAACAACAGAAGGTAATAAAGTATCAGTCGTTGTAGCTGCCTCTAAGACTTGCGCTTTGCCTGAACGTACCACAGCGACCAGTGAGCGTGTGGTACCAAGATCAATTCCTAAACCAAAACGATGTTGGTGAGGTTGGGCGCTTTGATTGGGTTCGGCAATTTGCAATAAAGACATAAAATAACTCAAAGATAAAATAGATAAGTAAAATGAAGCATGCAGGCGACGATAGTTTAACGGCTAAAGTCTTACTCTACAATAGAAGAAAATGGCGCTTAAAATAAGAGAATACTGTTAGTAATATTTTGACCATACATATAGAGTATAGTACTCATACGTCAAGTTTAAACATATAGGTCATCAT
>NZ_JBPYDC010001032.1:0-733 GCF_051847575.1 Psychrobacter sp. 1U2 | reverse complement strand
TATATGCTGAAGGGTTTGTTCTATTTTTGGCCAAGCGAGAGTAGCCGTGTCATCATTAAGCGTTTGCAACGCTTTGGTGATTTCTGGCGGTAATATATGCTCACCATACAACGCCAACATTTGACCAATCTTAACCACTGAGCCTTTTAGTTTACCTAGCTCTTCTGCGACATAGTTTGCTTGCGCCTCCATAAAAACTTGATTGCGCTTCGAGCGTGCCTGCTTATCCAAAAATATACCAGACATACTATTACCTGCCCAACGACGACCAATGTTCAAAGAGGTTTTGGCAATCGATAATCGACGTTCAAACCCAGAGGTTTTTAGGGTGTCAATTGATTGCCTATTGTTATTAGAAGGTCTAGACGTATCATGTGCCATAAATATAACCATTCATCAGATTGTACTGATTTGCGGGTTTAAGACTAACAATACAAGGAACATGCAAGGTTAGTATACAAAGTCGTACTGACCTTTAGGTCATAATACGAATGAAAATACTAAAACACCCCAGCTCATGTTTAAACTGGGGTTTGAGTCATATAACTTATTAATAAAACAAAATATTGGGACAAAATATACTGTCTCAAATACGACTGGGTCTAAGACTGCTCGCGTGTAATAGCATGATGACCTATGTCACGGCGATAATGCGCACCATCGAAACTGATAGCACCTGTGACGGCAAGTGCTGCTTGTTGCGCGTCTAAAATACTATCTGCTAAAGCAGTCA
>NZ_JBPYDC010001031.1:0-733 GCF_051847575.1 Psychrobacter sp. 1U2 | reverse complement strand
ATTGGCTATAGCCTTCTTTTTCCATTTGCGCTAATGGAATAAAACGCAACGCCGCTGAGTTCATGCAATAGCGTTTGCCAGTAGGTGCTGGGCCATCATCAAAGACGTGACCCACATGCGAGTCAGCATAGCGACTACGAATTTCGGTACGAGTGCCAAATATACCTCGATCTGCTTTTTCTACGACAAGGCTTGTATCAAGCGGTCGAGTAAAGCTTGGCCAGCCTGTACCAGATTTGTATTTATCACGTGAAGAGTACAATGGCTCGCCAGACACCACATCTACATACAATCCAGGCTCTTTATTGTCCCAATAAGCATTATCAAAAGCGCGCTCTGTATCATCTTTTTGCGTGACTTTATATTGAATGTTACTCAGCGATTTTTTTAGCTCATCTTGTGCAGGTTTAACAAAATTATTCGGATTAAAACCCAAGCTTGTTGTCTCTGCCAAAGCGTTCGCTGTCGACTCTTGAGCTACTACTCCTGATTCTGCACTAGTAGAAGTGGGCTTAAACTGACTAAAGTCCAGTTCATAGTCTTTGCCATATACACTTTCGATAAACTGATAGCGACCTGAGTTAAAAGTATAGGCTTTGTAACGTAACGGATTCTTTTTATAGTAATCTTGATGATACTCTTCTGCTGGATAAAATTCGCTGGCAGGAACGATTTCAATCACGACAGGTTTGTCATAGACACCTGAAGCTTGTAGCGACTGCTTAGCCGACTC
>NZ_JBPYDC010001030.1:0-733 GCF_051847575.1 Psychrobacter sp. 1U2 | reverse complement strand
TGAATAAAATGAGTACTGATACTTTTCATCATCATAGAACAGACATAAATAAAATATTTATCATATTGAGTGATTGCTCAAAAATGAATACAATATTGCTGCTAAACACTATAAAGAAACTTATTGTAGTTGTTCTTGAATGATTGTTCAAGTTTGTATTGTCTGGTACGTTACGGTTATAAGAATTCGTTACACTCTTTTACTACATTAGCAATGCTAGCTTAAAGGTGATTATTTTATATACACTCAACGTTATATATGATTAGCCTTTTGAGCTGCACAAATCGTAATAGGAAATATTTTTCCTAATTAATTTCAGCAAAACGCGATTTTAAATAGAAACGGGTAAAAGAGATAGACAAATAAAAAAGGCTGAGCCAATGCTCAACCTTTTTTTAAATCAGATATCTATAATACGATATCTAAAATACTGTGTTAGATAATTAACCTTTCAAAACTTTGACCATCGCATTGGCGACATAGTCGACGTTATCGACATTTAGGCCAGCGACGCACATACGCGAATTGGAAACCATGTAAAGACCAAACTCGTTTTGCATGCGTTCAACTTGCTCAGGCGTCAATCCTGTAAAGCTAAACATGCCGTTTTGATTAGTCAGGTAATCAAAGTTACGATCAGAAATTTTGGCCTCTAGCACCGACTTTAGCTTCATACGCATGGCTTTAATACGGTCACGCATGCCATAAACTTCACCGATCCATTGCTCGTGCA
>NZ_JBPYDC010001029.1:0-733 GCF_051847575.1 Psychrobacter sp. 1U2 | reverse complement strand
CCGTGAGGCTCAAGACAATATTTACGATTGAGCATCTATATCGTGATAAACTGATCATTTATCAAACTTGTATATTGGTGCCAAGTTGCTGGTCAACTGAAAGACCATGTAGTCAGCAATTTCGCTATCAGTTGATAAGATCATTGTCATCGAATTACAAACCAAGCGATTGATAAACCGAGCAACTTATAAACTTAGGTAACTAAACACGCATGGACTGGTTAAAAAGTATCTTAGACAGCTTACCTTTAGAAAAGCTGAGCGATCTTCTTGGTGAGATTGTTATTTGGTGGAGTCAGATGGTCAAAGACGTGCCACCTGCTGACTTGCCAATGTACGCATACCTTGGTGGTTCTATTATAGTATTATTACTTTGGATATTGGTGGCGCGTATGCTGCCACGTCCATTAGGTGGCATGAGCTGGATGGTTCTGTTTGCAGTTTTATTAGCTCCAGGAACTGCACTGAGTGATCCTAGTGTTATTGCACCAGCGAGCATCAGCGTGGTTTACGCTATCATGATGAAAGACATGACAGGGGCCATTACCAATGCATTACCCATTCTAGTGGTGTTGGTTGCAGGGTTGTTTTTAGGTTTTGTCTGGCAGCTTATTCGCGGAGCTTTTGAGTCAAGTTTGGATAAGGCTCGTCATCGTAGCGCTGAAGACACACAAGCCAATCTACAGCTGGCAACGGGTAATTATATAGGCGAAAAAGACTATGCAGGTGAGAC
>NZ_JBPYDC010001028.1:0-735 GCF_051847575.1 Psychrobacter sp. 1U2 | reverse complement strand
TAAGGTCGTTGAACTACACCGCGCCAGTATTGGTCATATTACATTAGAAGGTTTGGATAAAGGGGATAGCCGCTTTTTGACAGAAGAAGAAGTCGCGAAATTCTAGACTTTATGTAGCAGAAAAGTTGCCTCATACTCTTTCCAACATCCACTCGTAAAAAGCCAGTTACCCAAAACAACTATCAGCAGCAGGCACCGTATCGGTCGTCTGTTTGCTGATGTTGCCTGTCTCTTAAAGCTGGGTAGCAGTTTTGCAAAATAAAGCACTCAGCGCTTATCAAGTGCTTATAAAAATCTGCCAATGTGCTACAGTCTCAGCAGCTTAATTAATCTACTTTTTTACATAGTGTTGCTGTTTTCAATATAATCTTCTAAATATAGTTTCTTGTTTTAAAATTAAGAAATAAAGAACATGAATTAAAGTTCTTAATTAAAAGACCTTAATTGAAGAAAATTTAGAAGTTTTGATTCAGTAATCTACTACGAACTTGATAGGACAACGCTTGTGAAACGACCTGTATTAAAATTTGCTAGTCTTATTAGTACCATGTTATTAGTGACGACTGCCTGCGCTGAGCCAACCGTTAAGAACTCCATAAGTAAAAGTACGAGTCAAAACACTAGCCAAAACGCAAAGAATACAACAGCAACTGGCGAAGTTGGTGCTGCTATCGATAGTCAGCTACGCCAAGTGCTGACCCAAGCTGGTATTAAGACGCAAATTACTTCTATTTC
>NZ_JBPYDC010001027.1:0-735 GCF_051847575.1 Psychrobacter sp. 1U2 | reverse complement strand
ATGAACAATCTAGATTCTATCGATTCGATTCACAATTTATTTGCCAAAAATAAGCTTGAGCCTAATATAAGCTCTGGCTCTGATGCTAGCTCAAGGTTTCAAGGTGACTTATATGAAGAGCTGGCTAAGCTTGAATATATCTATATCGATGATGCAATAGAGTTACAGGCAAACGATGATAGAACCACCATTGCATATAATCCTATATCTTTAAGCGACTTTTTTGAGGGATTAGCACAGCTTGCTACAATGGGAGTGGTGGAGGTAACTGATATTGTAGAAGCTATTCACCGTGAGATTGTTTTACGTCCTTTGGGGCGTTTTAATGAAAGCAATGTCAGCAAATGGCAACGTGGTCTCACCGGTCGAATCTATGGAGCGGTACGCCGGGTAGCATCCTTGGTTGGCAATAATCTAGCATTGGCCCTGCGATTGTATAAAAACGTAATTAGTCAAAAAGACGCCCGTCCGCTACCAGAATCTTTTAAACAGCTTATCAACGTCCTAAATGGCGTGATGGGCGATCATCTGGTCAATCATGACAATCCCCTCGCGATTCCCATGATTTTATACGACAGCGCCTCACGTCCAAGAAGTGGACAGCTGCAAAACAAAGAGATATCAGGACGCGTTATTATCTTGTGCCATGGTCTTTGCATGAGTCACTTAAGCTGGCAACCAGCTGAACCAAACAGCCTTGGTGCACATATTAAGCGCAGTCTGCCCAAATCCACC
>NZ_JBPYDC010001026.1:0-736 GCF_051847575.1 Psychrobacter sp. 1U2 | reverse complement strand
AATGGCTGTACCTGCAATGCAGGCGCAGTAGGTGGCGCTAATATCAACCATAATAGGCGCGCGGCAGTCCAAGCTAGCCAACCAAGTGCCAATAATAGTAGCCATACCGAAAATCGGTTTAAGTTATCTACCACTGGTTTTAGGCGTGCTGGAATACTTGTCATTTAACGCGCCCCCAAACCTGTCAGAAGTGGTTGGCGAACACTTACTACCGCTGTATCTTTTGGTGCTTGCCCTTGGTATTCAGGCATATTTTCTAACAATCGCTGCGTCAGGCTCACATCTAGCATATTATCACCATCGAGATATAGATCCCCTAAGCGCTTATCTTGATTGTCTAATAGGTTAATATGCAGCAAATTTTTATCGTTTTTCTGTTCTGTATTTAGCTCAGCACGTGTTGCTGGCATCGTAATATAAAACACCTTGCCACCACTTGGATAACCAACTTCGCCGCCTACCCAAGTGAGCTGACCATCTGCTGTTGTAAAGCCAGTCATTTTTGAGCTTGATTGGCGGTGCAATGAGACGGCATTTACTTGAATGGGCGTATTTGGCAGCTGCCAATCAACCACACTAGATAGCGTATCAGAAGCAATCTTGCCGCTCATATCATCAACCTGCCAAGAGTGACGCCCTATGTTGACTTGGCCATCAAGACGGGTTTGTCCCGTAGTAATATTAACATCAGCGCCTATTTTACCCAGTAACAGTTGCCACGGCTGCCAAGACCACT
>NZ_JBPYDC010001025.1:0-737 GCF_051847575.1 Psychrobacter sp. 1U2 | reverse complement strand
CATACCAATATAGGCTTTTTCATTTGCGTCAGCGTCGATTTTCATGTCAACGGCAATACAACCCAACAGCTCGTCAGTTTCATCGCCATCCTGAGCGCCAGTCGTCGTTTTTGGATAAACGAACAGATAATGTTGTGGGTTATCAATAATGCTCGCCAGCTCAGACTGAGTAATACGAATGCCACCGACCAAGTCGGCTTCATTGGTCCAGCCTGCTGTTTCTCGATAACAGCGATTTAACAACTGCTCAATTGCGCCAATATCATCCGCTTTTGCTTGCCGTAAAAACACAGCGTCTTTGTTTAGAAGGTTATTATTCATCTTATAAGGTGTCCTTTTATTATTGCTATATAAAAAAGCTGACTTGGATAACCAAGCCAGCTTTAATAGTAAACCTTATGTGCCTTTAAATGCTAGCGCGATAATGCTTGGGCCTGCTCGATAATATCGAATCCAGTATTGATCTGCGCGCGCGTCGGCGCGTGACCACGACGCAGCAGCTCACTAAAAGCGACCAACTCTTTATCACGCCCTAAAGTACTTGCAGCACTTGCACGAGTATCTTCTCCCTCATCATCGAAGTAGTACTCGATATAATCGAGCGTGTCAGGCGAGCCAAGTAAGATATTATTATCTGGTGAGGCTGCATGTCCGCTGTAGCGTAGGCTCTTGCCATATTGCATCGTCCAGAAGAAAGGAATGCGCGCTTCTAACGAATTGACATTATCATCGTTTAA
>NZ_JBPYDC010001024.1:0-737 GCF_051847575.1 Psychrobacter sp. 1U2 | reverse complement strand
AACGCCGAAAGCTATTACCTCATCGATACGAGTCGTCAACTCAGCACTCACTTCACTGACTATATCATCATAATGCGCCAAACTACCCATCGTCGTTGGCTCACCACGCATGTGCATAAGCATTACAGGAACATCAAGTTTGGCTGCCATTGTAATTGCACCTTCGCGTTTTAAAGCACGTACGTCGTTCCAAATATCTGCGCCTGCCTCAACAGCGGCTTGTATAACTATAGGATTACTGGTATCAATAGATAGCCAGGCTTCCTCGCCAAGTTGTTGCCTTATTGCCTCAACGACTGGGACCACACGCGATACTTCTTCAGTAGTCGCCACAGAGTCGGCATTTGGACGAGTAGATTCGCCTCCTATGTCAATGATGGTTGCTCCTGATTCAAGCATATACTGACAATGTTCAACTGCTTTATCAATAGCATTAAACTGGCCACCGTCCGAAAACGAGTCCGGCGTCACATTTAAAATACCCATGATATGGGGCTGAGATAAATCTAGCTTTTTCGTAGGACCATATAGCGTATAAGCTGGTAAAGGGTCGAATAATGACATAACTCATCCATCAATGATTATATTTTATAAATAATATATTCTGTCATATAAAAGATCATAATTATATCTAATAGTAGAACAAACACATAATCTAGCGAGATGTCTGTCGCTTATAGTACTAATGATTAGTATTGCTAGTCGCTACCAAAAATTTTAAACCATTAAAAAAGCCC
>NZ_JBPYDC010001023.1:0-737 GCF_051847575.1 Psychrobacter sp. 1U2 | reverse complement strand
CTACATGGGGGTTATGGTTATCTCAATGAGTATCCGCTTGAGCGCCATGTACGGGACTTGCGTGTCCATCAAATATTAGAAGGCACCAATGAGATCATGCGGGTGATTGTCTCGCGTCAGCTTATGCAAGATGAGGCGCTAAGCCAGTTGCGCTAATCTTGGTATTAGGTTTTTAGCAATTGTATAAAAATAAAGGACTATTTATGACGGATTATACCAATCTTAACCTATCTATCGACGGAAACACTGCTACCGTCACCTTAAACAACCCACCTGCTCATACGTGGACAATGGACAGCTTACCTGCTCTTAAGCAGCTGGTTACTGATCTCAATGCCAATGATGATGTTTATGCCTTAATTGTCCATGGCGATGGTGAGAAATTCTTTTCAGCAGGTGCGGACTTAAATAATTTCTCAGACGGTGATAAAGGTCTTGCGATTAGCATGGCCATCGCTTTTGGTGAAGCGTTTGAAGCGCTATCAGCGTATCGTGGTGTGAGTATCGCAGTTATCAACGGCTATGCAATGGGCGGTGGACTTGAATGCGCGCTGGCCTGTGATATCCGTATCGCAGAATCGCATGCACAAATGGCCTTACCAGAGACCGGCGTGGGACTTCTGCCATGCGCGGGCGGTACGCAGAATCTGCCTTTACTGGTTGGTGAAGGCTGGGCGAAGCGTATGATATTGTGCGGTGAGCGTATCGATGCCGATACTGCATTACGCATTGGCTTA
>NZ_JBPYDC010001022.1:0-737 GCF_051847575.1 Psychrobacter sp. 1U2 | reverse complement strand
GATTGACAATCAGCTGCTGCGTTGGTAGTGCATGCTCGACTTTGTATTTTGCGACTTGGTTAAGCACATCGACGAACACAACGTTTTGTTTGTCGTAAAATTCCATCACATCGTTAGCATTGATATAGGCTTGTAATTGAATAACGTAACAGTCTTGACGCAGCTCTAAAATATTGACCTGATTCCATTCTTGGTTGGTCAAATAATGCTCATTTAAAAACTCGTCTAAGTCTTTGACCATTTTAAAGACCACTTCGATATCAGCAGTACGCTTAAGATATAACTGATGGTAAAAGCGGAACATATCACGAGAGGTAAAGTTCTCAATTTGCATAGACGAAAAATCGCCATTAGGCACGGTCACAATGGTTCGTGATAGTGTACGTACGCGTGATGAGCGAATACCGATATCAACCACTGTGCCTTCATACGTGCCAAACTTACAATAGTCACCTATCCGCACTGGCGAATCTGCCACTACGACCACACTACCAACCAGATTTTCGATGGTCTTTTGCGCACCAAGTGCTAATGCTAAACCACCAACCCCCAATGCGGCAATACCGGTGGTCAAATCAAACCCTAGATTGCCAAAGATAACAATGACAGCAAAGATAAGCAGCAAGGCTTTGACGACTTTTCGCAATAGACCTAAGATAGAGACGCGTTCAGTATAGTTTTTCTTATAGCTTAGGTTAACCGCACGAGTAAAGATCGCATCGATGACTCGTAGCAGC
>NZ_JBPYDC010001021.1:0-738 GCF_051847575.1 Psychrobacter sp. 1U2 | reverse complement strand
CAAGCAGCTCAAAGGGTCCCATCCGAAAGCCAGCGCCTTCACGTAAAATACGATCGATATCCTCAAAGCTAGCGATTCCCTCGCCTAATATTTTTAAAGCTTCTGTGCCATAAGCTCTGCCACCATGATTGACAATAAAACCTGGGGTATCCTTTGCCACCACCCCTAAATGTCCCATGCGTTTGGCTAAATCCGTAAGCGTCTCTACCACTGAAGATTTGGTAGAGAGTCCCGGAATCACTTCAACGATTTTCATGAGCGGCACTGGATTAAAGAAATGAAATCCTGCTACGCGCTCTGGGTGCTGACAATTAGAAGCAATCGCGGTCACCGCTAGCGATGAAGTATTGGTTGCCAAAATCGTCTCGGCAGGGACGATGCTTTCTAACTGTTTAAAAAGCTGTTGTTTTATTTCTAAATTCTCAATAATGGCTTCAATAACGACATCTACCTCGGCGATTTTAGCTATCTCTTCAATCACTGTTAGATTCGATAAAGTAGACTGCAGCTGCTCATCGGTAAATTTGCCTTTGGCCGCTAATTTTTCGAGTGTGGTTTGTAGGGATTGACGCCCTTGTGCAGCGGCGCCCGCTTTGGCATCAAATAAAAGCACTTGAATGCCAGCTTGGGCAGCGATTTGCGCAATGCCCATGCCCATAACGCCAGTGCCGATAATGGCCAATGATTTAACAGTCATAATAATCCTTTATATGGTCTCGTTACTTTATGAGCTCTTGT
>NZ_JBPYDC010001020.1:0-739 GCF_051847575.1 Psychrobacter sp. 1U2 | reverse complement strand
AATTTTGCCAGAGAACATCGGTGAGCGCTCGAGGTTTTCACGGATGATGTCATGGGTGCGTGCATTGGTATGCGTAATATAACAATTGACTTGCTCAGGGTGCATAGACACATCACCCATATAGCTCATCACTGGCAATGGCGTATCACCCGGCTGCACCGTCATTACACTAAAGTCTACGCTACGCGCATCGATACGTGCAGGTGTACCTGTCTTTAAGCGCCCAACTGGCAGTTTTAGCTCACGCAAACGATCTGCCAACTTAATAGAAGGCTGATCCCCTGCACGTCCGCCTTTAGAGTTCTCAAGACCAATATGAATGACCCCGCCTAAAAACGTTCCCGAGGTCAAAACAACGGTTTCAGTCTTAAAGATAATACCAGTGGAGGTGACAACCGCCGTCGCACGGCCGTTTTCTACCAAAATATCATCAGCACCCTGTTGAAATAAATCAAGATTGGGCTGATTTTCAAGCGTCGCGCGTACGGCAGCTTTATATAAAATACGATCCGCTTGGGCACGGGTGGCTCGTACTGCTGCGCCTTTGCGGCTATTCAATACGCGAAACTGGATACCTGCCTTGTCTGTCGCTAGTGCCATAGCACCGCCGAGCGCATCAATCTCACGCACCAAATGCGACTTCCCGATACCGCCAATCGCTGGATTACAGCTCATTTGACCCAACGTCTCAATATTATGCGTCAACAGCAGGGTCTGCGCGCCCATACGTGCAGATGCT
>NZ_JBPYDC010001019.1:0-739 GCF_051847575.1 Psychrobacter sp. 1U2 | reverse complement strand
TGGCATAGGCTTCAACCGTTTCGATTTGCTGCTCTGAGCGCCCAGTGAGACGCAAATAATCAATGGTTTGCTCATCGATGGAGAACATCGCAGCCGTTGCGCCGTACTCTGGCGTCATATTGGAGATAGAAGCACGGTCGCCGACGGTCAAATTGCGCGCGCCTTCACCGTAAAATTCTAGGTAGGCGGAAACCACGCCTTCTTCACGTAAAAACTCTGTCATTGCGAGCACCAAATCGGTACCGGTAATGCCTTCTTGCAGCTTGCCTGTTAGCTCAACGCCAACGATGTTTGGCAAGCGCATGTATGAAGGGTTGCCCAACATTACGCTTTCGGCTTCTAGCCCGCCGACACCGATAGAGATAACGCCGAGCGCATCGACCATTGGTGTGTGGCTATCAGTACCAACTAAAGTATCAGGGAAGGTGATGGCATCGCCGTCTTGATCCGCGACGACTTGTACCACTGGCGACATTTTTTCAAGATTGATTTGGTGCATGATGCCGTTACCGGGTGGTACGACGTTGACATTATCAAAAGCGTACTGACACCAGTTGATAAAGTGAAAACGGTCTTCGTTACGGCGCTCTTCGATAGCACGGTTTTTTTCAAACGCGTCTTCTTCAAACCCTGCATGCTCGACTGCTAAAGAGTGATCGACGATAAGCTGTGTTGGTACGATGGGGTTAACTTTGGACGGATCGCCGCCTTCCGCTGCGATAGCATCACGTAGACCTGC
>NZ_JBPYDC010001018.1:0-739 GCF_051847575.1 Psychrobacter sp. 1U2 | reverse complement strand
CTTAAAAGGTCATGGACAGTATCAAGACTTTATTTCACACTATACGCTTGATAAAGTGCCAGCGCAGGATGATTTATCGTGAATACTCGTGTCCTAGTTGTTTTGGCCTTAATTATTGCCGGTATTGCTGGTTGGTTTTTTCAACAACAAGGTAAGATCACACCGCCAGTAAACATAGAAGCTTCTGAGGTGGATTATGAAGCGACTGATATAAAAGCGGTACAAACCAATGAAGAGGGTGAGACCGAATACGAGTTAAATGCCGATTCACTTACGCATAATCCAGTGACCAATCAAGATGAGATGTCGGGTATTACCATGAACTGGGAGCCATCTGATGAACAGCGTTATCAAATTCAAGCAGGTAGTGCTACGATCAACCAACAAACAGGGGAGCTGCTTTTGTCTGGTGGTTTTACCTTAGTTAGCGAAGACAAAGCGAGTGGATCATCAGATATTGAACCTATTGAAGTCACAGGTCAAACGCTTAAAGGCAATACCAAGTCTCGTCAAGTCTATAGTGATGAGTCCGTCAAAGTTGTGCAGGGTATGAATCGCTTTGAGGCTTCTAGTATGCAGGCCAATCTTGAAACTGGCGAGTATGAGTTTGGACAAGTGGCTGTGACTTTCACACCTGCTGAGCGTCAGGATCAGGCTTTATTTTAATGTCTTGTATATTACGTATTATTGTCTTAGATAGTTTAAAATAGTTGGTAAAGGTAATAGCAGCAATTGGCTC
>NZ_JBPYDC010001017.1:0-739 GCF_051847575.1 Psychrobacter sp. 1U2 | reverse complement strand
CACATAGTCGATTCTATCAACAATTCTAAATAATTCTAGTTGATAAAGTCTTATCATACGAATCAATTAGTGGTTAATTATATCTTTGGTTTACTCCCCACTAATGTCACGATCACTTTTTTCTTGGGTCAACTCGTCAGCAGCAAGCACTTGTGTTAACGGTTTAATGGGCCAAGTCATGACAAATCTGGCCCCGCCAAGACTGTTACTTTCATCTACCTTCATACTGCCATTAAACCAAAACGCGATACGCGAGACAATAGATAGCCCAAGCCCATACCCTCCTGAAGCTCTGGTACGACTATCATCTAAACGAGAAAATGGAATAAACACCTTTTCACGATCTTCCTCCGGTATACCGTGTCCATCATCTTCAACACTCACAAAAGCATTACCTTTTTTGACACCAGCACTGATAACTATGGTTGTTTCTGCATAGCGCAGTGCATTACCAGCAAGGTTTTGAATAACGCGGTGAAGATAGCGACGATCTGCTATTGCAGTGACTTTTGCATTTGGAAGTTGTCCAACGACCTTGATAGATTTTCCTAATGCATTGGTCTCGCGTACCACCTGCTCAACCAGCTCTCGAAGGTTTACTGGCTCTAAGTCTAGCTTAGGAGAGCCTTCCTCAAGCTTTGCATAGGTCAAAATCTCATCAATTAATCCATTTAGTGCTTCGATATCTTCGTCGATATAATCACGCTGCATAAAGCGCGAGTCCTCGTCATCGGTATCG
>NZ_JBPYDC010001016.1:0-740 GCF_051847575.1 Psychrobacter sp. 1U2 | reverse complement strand
AGTTCATCAATACAAAACGGCTGGCGTTCCAGATCTTATTACAGAAGTTACGATAGCCCTCGACACGCTTTAGATCAAAGTTGATATCGCGACCAGTACTGGCAAGTGAGGTAAAGGTAAAGCGCAATGCATCCGTACCATAAGCTGGGATGCCTTCTGGGAACTCTTTACGCGTTTGCTTCTCAATTTTGGCCGCGTCTTTTGGATTCATCATGTTGCTGGTGCGTTTTTCTACCAATGCTTCAAGCTCAATACCGTCGATAAGGTCAATCGGATCTAAGACATTACCTTTTGACTTGGACATCTTTTGACCATTGCCATCACGGACTAGACCATGCACATAGACAGTCTTAAACGGTACTTGCGGCGTGCCATCTTCGTTTTTCACGAAATGCAGGGTCATCATGATCATGCGGGCCACCCAAAAGAAGATAATATCAAAACCTGTCACGAGCACGCTGGTCGGGTGGAAAGTCTCTAACACACGCGGATCAGCAGTAGGGTCTGCCCAGTCAAGCGTACTAAACGTCCACAGACCCGAGCTAAACCAGGTATCAAGCACATCATCGTCTTGGCGCAGTTTTACATCGTCGCTTAGGTTGTACTTGCTACGCACTTCGGCTTCGTCACGGGCGACATAGGTCTCACCTGTTGCATCGTCATACCATGCAGGGATACGATGACCCCACCAGAGCTGACGGCTGATGCACCAGTCTTGTAGATCCGTCATCCACGCCATA
>NZ_JBPYDC010001015.1:0-740 GCF_051847575.1 Psychrobacter sp. 1U2 | reverse complement strand
AGATTTGGCTTTGCCTTTATAGAGCAATTGTTGCTTTTGCATGGTAGAGGATCCTGTTCATTCAAACTTAGGTAATAAAAACGTGCAACCACGGCCAAAGTATTGGCTGCAATATAGTACGTAAAAAACTAGATTACTAATTAGCAGGGGCAGCAGTTACTGGAACCGCGCGTTCAGGCTTTGGTAGCCGATACTGCTTGCCTGATTCATTCTGTAGCTTGAGCGTGTTTGCTCCAAGATTTGGCGTAGGGTACAAAGGCACAAATGGTGCTGCTTCTTGGGAGACAGGCATCTCTAATGGCGCAAGCTTTTTACTATCTTGGTATTCTAAGCTGCCATTGTCACGCTTGCCAAGTAGCTCTTTGGTAGCCTGACAGCCACTTAATACTAAAGTGCTACTTAACACTAAAGTCACTATGGCGGTCAATCGTTTTGGGGTCGTTAATGATGCTTTCATCATATTATCTCTCAGAGTTAGCAATCGACACTTATTTAGATACGGTACGAATACTGTGCCTACCATATCTAATGATTGGTTTTTAGCCGATGTTTATAATAAACCTGCCTGTTCTAAGGCAGTATCAATCGTGGCATGATGTTCTTTGGCCAGCCATACTAGCGGTAAACGAATACCTGTATCTATCATACCCATTTTATGTAACGCATATTTTGCTGGAATAGGACTCGACTCAATAAATAAATCACGGTGCAAATGCTTAACGACATCATGTACTGCATAC
>NZ_JBPYDC010001014.1:0-741 GCF_051847575.1 Psychrobacter sp. 1U2 | reverse complement strand
GACCATACAGTTTTAGGTGCAACTGATTTCCTGCATCTCCTGTTGACTGGTATAAATGCCAAATCATCGGCTGCTCATCGCTCAAGCTTGCCAAACGCTTGGTATCTTCAACCGCCGTACGCGCATCAAAACGCTCTTCGTAAGCTGCAGGAATGTAGTCTAGGAAACGACGCGTTAAGGAATTGGCTTGTTGTTCCCCAACATTATCCAGCAGCATTTGCTGATAATGATCAGTCCATGATTTCATAAGTGCTGATAGTTCAGCCTCAAGTGCAGCGTTATCGACATCGTTAACTTGACCTGGTACCGTGCGCACGTGTACGTGTACGCGAGCGTGTTCAGATTCGTTGAATTCAGTCGTAAAGCCAGATGATGTACCACCATAAGCTTCTTTTAGCACTTTTTGTACTTCAATGCGCAATTCAGTGTTGAATTTATCACGAGGGATATAAACAAGGCACGACACAAAGCGTTGATAATGGTCAATACGGCTAAATAAGCGTAGGCTCTTTTTGTCCTGTAATTGGGTGATACCAGAAACGATAGGATATAACTCTTCAACGCTGGCTTGAAACAGATCATCACGCGGTAAAGTATTAATAACATGCATCATTTTATAATAAGCATGTCCTGCACGCGGTAAGTCAGCCATCGCCATAATTTTGTTGGCTTTTTCACGTAACAGCGGGATTTGTTGTACGCTAAGCTGATAGGCTTGAGATGTTAAAAGACCAATAAAAC
>NZ_JBPYDC010001013.1:0-741 GCF_051847575.1 Psychrobacter sp. 1U2 | reverse complement strand
TGCTCATACAACAAGTGATGACCAAGCTACAAGAGCGCAAGTTTGCCAAATCCGAACGACTAGCGGCTGCGCCTGAGCTACCAGTGAGCGCTAATGCCACCGATGCTACGACGTCACAGGCTGTCAATAGCTCAGGAAATGTATAGGTGATAGGGCCTAAAATGGCGATGTCCGACTTGAATACAACTAATACTGCCGCCCTCAAACAATTTGCCACGATAAGCAAAATATAAATAAAGGTACCATTATGAGCATCGAAATTCGTAACGTAAATAAAAAATTTGGTAACTTTACTGCCTTAGATGACATTAATATTACCGTTCCTACTGGTAAATTAATCACTTTGCTTGGACCTTCAGGCTGCGGTAAAACCACCTTGCTACGTATTATTGCTGGTCTTGAGTATGCAGATTCTGGACAGATACTTTTCGATGAGCTTGATGTGACCAATACGCCAGTACAAAAACGCCGTATTGGCTTTATGTTTCAGCATTATGCGCTATTTCGGCATAAAAATATCGCGGATAACATCGCTTTTGGACTGACGCTATTACCAAAGAATGAACGTCCTAGTAAGACCGATATCAATAAGCGTGTGGCTGAGCTATTAGACTTGGTTCAGTTACCGCAATTAGCGAATGCTTACCCACATCAGCTATCTGGTGGTCAGCGTCAGCGGATTGCATTGGCACGCGCTTTAGCGGTTAAGCCAAAGTTATTACTGCTTGATGAGCCATTTGG
>NZ_JBPYDC010001012.1:0-741 GCF_051847575.1 Psychrobacter sp. 1U2 | reverse complement strand
ACCGCTGACAACTACCTGCCCTTGCCTAAGAGTGCTACTACTACCTGTTCAATTGTGCATCATTTGGCAGTCCTTTGTCATTATTTACAGCATTTGGTTGAGGATACTCATGACGTCGCGTTGCCACCTTGTCATTGTTTTGATAGCGTGCAACACATAACGCCAGCCCAGGCTGAGCAGCTGTTGCCAAAGGGTACGCTTTTGTCTCGTATCGACGGCGTACGTCTAGATTTTGCGCATGGTTTTGGCGTATTGCGTCAATCAAACACTAGTCATAGTCTTACGGTACGTTTTGCAGGAGATGATTTGGCTGCTATGACAGAGGTGCAAACGCGTTTTATCGCCTTATGTCAAGCTTTTGATACGCAGTTGGCTGAGCAAATTGCGGCTATCTCTGCTGAGTAAAACTCAATAGACATAAGTGCTTTATTTTTAATAATAACGTTACTTGAGAAATAGCGTTTAATACAATACTTTTGCCACTACTGGCACAATAATAAGCTAAAAGTGCATAAACAACTTGCACTTTATTACCGTATTTTAGGAGGGCCTGATGTCGCTTAATTTAGATGATGCCAAAAACACTGCTGAGGTGCTGACCACGGCACTACCTTATATTCAACGCTTTGTCGGTAAGCTTATCGTGGTCAAATACGGTGGTAATGCGATGACTGACCCTGCACTTGAAAGCTCATTTGCACGCGACATTGTCCTTTTAAAAACGGTCGGCCTACATCCAGT
>NZ_JBPYDC010001011.1:0-741 GCF_051847575.1 Psychrobacter sp. 1U2 | reverse complement strand
CTCTGGAATTGGTATGGCATGTCGCTTGCAGCAAAACTATCAAAAGCTGTTCAATCATTCTTTGAAGGCAAAGAAGCGCAATAAAGATAAAGCTACCAAGCCATTTATTATATTAGAGAAGCGTGCAGACTTGGGCGGTACATGGGATTTGTTTACTTACCCTGGTATTCGTTCGGACTCTGATGCTTTGACTTTTGGTTATAGTTTTCGTCCATGGTTAGATCATAAGATGTTAGCCAAAGGTGATGACATCAAAAGCTACATAGCAGAGACTGCGCGCGAGTTTGAGGTTGAAAAACATATACGCTATCAACATGACGTGCAGCAACTATCTTGGTCAAGTATTGCTAAACAGTGGACTGTCGTGGTCAAAAACCATGCTAGCGGTGAAGTATATACGATGACAGCGAAATTTATCGTTGGTGCAACTGGTTATTATGACTATGATGCAGGATATCGACCACATTTTGAAAGTGAAGAGCAATTCCAAGGTGATATCGTGCATCCACAGTATTGGCAAGATGTGGATTATAACGATAAAAATATCGTAGTGATTGGTAGTGGTGCGACTGCGATGACCTTAGTACCAGCGCTAGTCGATGAAAATGGTGAGCAATGTGCGCGTCATGTAACCATGCTACAGCGCTCACCGACTTATGTAGCCAGTGTGCCGGGCGATGATTATGCACTTGACTGGCTAGCGGGTAAGTTTTCACCTTTATCAAAGCATCAGGCATATAC
>NZ_JBPYDC010001010.1:0-741 GCF_051847575.1 Psychrobacter sp. 1U2 | reverse complement strand
AAAAATACCATTATCAATAAATCAATCACCGCTACGATGGTACCGCTACGAGATCCTGAACTTAACGAGAGTCGCGCGAGCAAAATATTCGGTCTATTTCGTGATCGTATTCGCGCTTTATCGCCTTATGAGTTTCAAAACTTACTGCGTCCAGCATTTCGTGAAGATGAGATGACGTTGATCGTACTTGGTGGTTTGACTGGATTTTTGGCAGGTTGGTTGCATCTTGTTTTAGTGTTCTTTCCGGCGGTGCAGTAAACCAATGATTTTGTTATAAAAATATTTTATAATTATCCATGGTCAATGAATGTATATGGAAAATTAGTACTAAGTTAGATAGTTCATTCAAAATTTGTCTTGACAAGGAAGCTTCATGTTAATCATACAGTTGTATGGTTGGCAAAGCTTGTGTTGTTTCGATTTTGTCATGAGTAGACTATAGGTGCTTTTCAATAAATAAGAGCCCAATCCGCCACAGTAAACTATGACCGTATTAGGGTAAACAGGGTTAGATTGTATGTTAATCACAGAATTGGGTTATTTTGCCTTACTGGCTGCCTTTGTGTTGGCAATTTTGCAAGTTGTATTGCCAACCATTGGTGTTATGCGTCATCAGATTGCTTGGCAGCGTCTTGCGCCAAGTTTGGCGTGGGCACAGTTTGCAGCGATGATCGTGTCGTTCGCAGCACTGATGGCAGGCTTTTATTATAATGATTTTAGTCTAGTCTATGTCGCACAGCA
>NZ_JBPYDC010001009.1:0-742 GCF_051847575.1 Psychrobacter sp. 1U2 | reverse complement strand
CTTCATTAGTATTTATTATGGCTGTAACGCTAACATTTTTATTATGCATAATTAGATGTATGACTAAAAAGAGTCGTCATATAAAGATAAGTGCGCTTTGGTCAAAATTGATAAATTCTTTTGCAAAAATTTTTGAGGATGTGTATGACATTTACCACAGTAACGAGCCGCAAGATTTTACCAACTACTTTAGCTACTGCACTTACCGCGATACTAATGGTGTCGGGTTGTACCAAACAGACAGAAGAGGACACTACTGTTACACAGACAGAAGTGCAAAGCGCAGAAACATCTGATGATGGACAGCGCTCAGCTGCCGAGCAAGCTCACATTGATCGACTGGTAAGTAGCTATGCCAATATGGCACATGCTGCCTATAAAGACTCACTAGACACAGCAAAAGCCCTACAAACTGCGGTCGAAACCTACGTAGCAACACCAACTAAAGCTAACCTAGATGCTGCAAAAGCTGCTTATAAAGCGGCGCGTCAGCCCTATTCACAAACCGAAGTGTTCCGTTTTGATGAAGGTTTTGTCACGGCTAATGACGAGCGTGCCATCGGCAGCGTCGATGGGTGGGAAGGTCAAATAAATGCATGGCCACTTGATGAACCGTTGATTGATTATGTCAGTGATAGCTATGAAGGTGAGTACAATAGCCAGGACAATATTATCAATAGCGATAGTATTACGGTTGGCAGTATTAAACAAGATACCAGCGAAATTACCCCTGAGCTACTAG
>NZ_JBPYDC010001008.1:0-742 GCF_051847575.1 Psychrobacter sp. 1U2 | reverse complement strand
ATGATTGACCACACCCTCTATACGCTAAGTATGCTTACCGCAACAGCACTGTTAGCGTACGTGGTATTGTGGTCAGGAATACAAACCTTTAATGCCAACCCCAGTAAGCGCTTTATGCGCATTTGGCCAAAATTGGCATTATATTATGCCGCCTACACCATGCCGATCTGGGCACTACTATTAATCATCGATCGAACACAAATCGTGACTTCAGTAGTGGCGCAGTTACCATTATCGCTAGTATTAATCGCATTAGTAGCTATGGGATTGTATTTTTATACGGTTATCGTGCAGCCCAATCGCTTGCGTATACATCGTCAGACAGTAGATATCGACTTAAAAGCAGCCATGACCGTAGCTGTATTAGCAGATTTACGTATTGGATTGTATAGTGGCAAACCGCGACACATACGCAAGCTTGTGGCGACAATTAACGAGCTATCGGTAGATGCGGTATTGATTACTGGCGATTGGCTTTATTATCCGGGAGCGGATTTGGTTGGGCAATTGATGCTTTTTAAAGGCGTCAATAAGCCTGTTTATACCGTCATGAGCATCTCGGATTTACGTTATCAATCGATGAATACGACCAAGCAGGGTCAACCTTTATTAGAAGATACTTTGGCATGCGCTTTTGATGTACTCGACATTACCTATATCGGTCAGCAATGCCGGTTGCTACCGCCAATTGCTACTTCCCTTGCTAAAAACATCACACCAAGTGCGCAACCAAAAAACTCAA
>NZ_JBPYDC010001007.1:0-743 GCF_051847575.1 Psychrobacter sp. 1U2 | reverse complement strand
ATTATACAACAAAACTAATTAGGAAGTAGCTTATCGACTATCTATTAAGTTTACAACTTTTTTCGTTAGGCAGCTACACATTATTACACGATAGTGTTGCAACACAAACACAATAGCCTGCTTATTTTACTAAGAACTAACATACGTTGCAATTTTAGTCTTTTGAATGTTAATTCGCAATAGAAGCAAATTAGATTTTACCTATTGTCTGCAACTAGTTTAATACAATCGAATTTTTTTCTCTATTAATAAAGATTAGTCTTCACTAATTGAAACAAATTTTGACAGTTGCACTATAATTCATATATATTAAATAGCAAACATTATTCTAGTATATACTTTTAAAGTAATGAGCTGATATGTGATTGTTGCGTTAAAAACGTTGTTGTTAAGGTTTGTGAATTTAAAAGTCCAAGGTATTTTTAAAAGTTAAAGTCTTGTACTAGAAAAGGTATCAATGTAGGGCTTCACTCAAATGTATAAAGCTGATGAATTTGGCCTATATAATTAAATCTATAGCGTAAGCGATGACTATATATGATTAGAATATGTCACACCATATCGAACCTTACTCTATCTTATCTGAATCTAGCTGTATGCTTAAGAGTCCCATACTTGTCGAAATCTTATCAACAAAAAGGGTTTACTCTTGTAGAGCTTATGGTAACAGTGGCAATTTTAGCTATTATCGCAACGATCGCAGCGCCAGCGATCGTAGATCAATTGGCAAGTATGGAAGCCAA
>NZ_JBPYDC010001006.1:0-744 GCF_051847575.1 Psychrobacter sp. 1U2 | reverse complement strand
ATGCCATCAGGATAAACGATGGTCATGTCTAAAATACCATCGATATCCTCACCCAAAGCATTAATAGCGAGTGCAAGACCGCCTGCACGAGGCTTGAGTAAATGACTATAAGGCGATTGCTGCTTAGTGTGTTTGGCTTTAGTAAAACGCGTACCCTCTAAGTAGTTTAATAGGGTAAAAGGTTTGCTTTTTAACAAAGCACAAGCACGTTTGGCCTCCTCTATATCCTTACCTTGTAGAGCTGGGTTTTTCGCTACCGCTTCTTTTGAATGCCGGCGCATCATAGGAAAGTCTAAAAAATAAAAGGCTTGTCCAATGACAGGAATATAGATCAGCTCAAACTTGGTAAAAAAACGCGTTAATGGTAAGCGCTTTTCGCTAACATACTGTACGATACTGGTATCGACCCATGATTGATGATTACTAATCAGCAAGTATTTACCCTTCGAATGCACGTCATCAGGTAGGTTAATACGCCAATCTTTATTAGGTAAAATATTATCAATCAAAGCATTATTGCTATTTATCCAATAATTGGTCACTTTAATGACAGTATCATCAGCAATTTTCGCGCCAGTAATGGTTTTGGCAGCGCCCATAAACCATATAGGTATGCTCGCGCCGATACTATTCCCAGTAATAACACCCGTAGCCGTCGCAAGAGAGAGGGCTTTGCCGAGTCTGGGAGCGCGCTCATGCAGTTTTTGAATAGTAGAAGTCAATTGCACGATAAGTCCTTTTTTA
>NZ_JBPYDC010001005.1:0-744 GCF_051847575.1 Psychrobacter sp. 1U2 | reverse complement strand
GTCGTCGGTAGTTTGATGGAGACAGCATTACCAGCGTTTGAAAAAGTATTGTTTGATAAAACGCGCTCCTCGGTAGAGCATCTTACTAATAATACGGAAGCCAGCGGCGCAATGCTTGAAGATACTATTAATAATAATGCCATCAATGATGATGCTATCAATAGTAATAAAAGCACTGCTATGTCCGGCGCAAAGTAATGAATAAGCGTCATTTTGTTTAAGTCATAGTAGCGATCTACTATGCTCGCCACTATTATCATCTTATGTGATCGCGCGTTTGATTTTGCTCACAATGACGTATCTTTCGTTTTACTTATCACTACGTCCGTCATTTCTGAAAATGTTATCATTGTCTTATTGGTTGACGCGATAAAGCATGATTTATTTTAAGTTCAATAAAAAAGGATAGTCATTATGAACAATTCTTATAACAACAGTTTATCTACTAATACTCAGCTCACACAAAAAAGCGTGAATCGCTGCTTTGATGGCGAACAGCATTATTACAGTCATCAATCGACAGCGACCAAAACGTCAATGACGTTTAGTATCTATTTGCCAGATGAGGCGCTAGCAGGAAAGGATTGTCCTGCCATCTTATATCTATCAGGTTTGACTTGTAATGCTGACAACGTCACTCATAAAGCGCATTTTCAACAAAGATGTAGCGAGCTTGGCATGATATTTATCGCGCCAGACACTTCTCCTAGAAGTAGCGAAGATGATGACGTGCCAAACGATGAG
>NZ_JBPYDC010001004.1:0-744 GCF_051847575.1 Psychrobacter sp. 1U2 | reverse complement strand
CTGCGCTTGCAATACGCCAAGCACTTTGATTTTCAATTTGACTACGGCATTGGTTGTCAATAGCGGCTTTAAACACGTTCATACCGATTTCATTGGCGGTACCTATTGCAGTGTTTGCATTGGTATTGGTCCCTGTTGTTGTACATCCAGCCAAGGTCAGTGAAGCAAGAAGCGCAGTTGAGGCTAGGGTTTTTTTCATGATTGTTCCTTCAAGGTGTTTAGTAGGGTCTAAATTGAGGCACGTTAGACTGCATTTATGAATCACTAATAAAGCCTAACGATATATTTTGGCTGATTAAGAACTAAAAAACCAGCTAAGATAAAGTATCTTAACTGGTTTTATTTCATCATTACAGTGAGTTGAGTATTCAACAGTCTCTAATGGTTTTAAACATTTTTACCGTGTTGTTTATTCTGAATATCTTTTGCCAGCTTGTAGCATTCGTTGATATGGTCAGTCGCAATTTTTTTGAAAATCATGTAGCCCATCGTAGCTGCTACCATCTGACCGCCAAGTGGAATGAACTTAGTGACTTGTTTCGCCGCAATACGACCACCGAAGCCTTGTACGGTCTTTTTGACAATACCGCGCGTTGCCATAAGTCCTGCAAAATCAACAGTACGATCTTTTAAAGCGCTCCAATGGATTGCCCGTGAATCTAAATCTACCGCTGACTCACGTCCTTCAATCAGACCAAAGCGTTCGCTAATTTCAGGTAACAACTGGGTAAGCATACCAGCATC
>NZ_JBPYDC010001003.1:0-744 GCF_051847575.1 Psychrobacter sp. 1U2 | reverse complement strand
AGTCAAGACTGACAGCGACTGTTGGTTGACCTGTCTGGCACAATTAATGGCTTTGGTTTCAAGCGACCTAGCTTTTTTCGTCAGCAAGATGTGTTTGACCCGTGCATCTTTTTTATCTGCTACACGCGTGATCAATCCATCGCGTTCCATTCTATTGAGAGTATTGGCAATTGTCGCCTGTGCTAAATTACCTAGCTGTACCAAGTCATTTTGCGTTATACCATCTTGTTGCCATAGCTCAAGCAGAATGGGGAAGTGAGCTGTACTAATACCTAACGGTTTTATCTGTTCATTGAGCAAAATGGCGTACAACCTAGCAAGATGATTAGCAAGATACCCTGTAGATTCAGTTTTGAAGGTCATGATCTATTCTCTATATAAGTATATTTTGAACAAGATATTTTCTAATATGATATAAATATAGCTTGCTATGTATTTATATAGCATGCTATGTTTATATTCAAGTATGAAGCGATTAGATTAAGTTTGCGTCTAAAAGTTTAGAGCTTTTAAAGTGTTGTTAACGCTATTTGGTAAATAGTTTATCGCTAACGCCATGCTACTAAAAACACTGCTGGAGAATAACAATGGATCGTCGATATTTAGTCAAAATTCATGCTACCACTGGTTTTTTAGGGTTTTTCTTTATTCTAAGCTTTTGGTTAAGTACGCTTATCAGTGAGCTATTTATGTCTTATGAAACCATTGCTATGGTGAAGCAAAGCATTCTCTACGCTTTCATCT
>NZ_JBPYDC010001002.1:0-745 GCF_051847575.1 Psychrobacter sp. 1U2 | reverse complement strand
TGAGCCAACTGCTCTAAAGTTACATTGGTTTTTGTGGCTAATGGCGACAGCGTACCTGTCATAAAATATAATGGATCTGACCACAATGTATGATAGGTTAGACGCTTATCATAAACAGGTGGTAACGTCAAAAAAGCCAAAGATAAATTGCCATCAAGAACCGCTTTGTGCGCTTCTTCTGAATCCACAAAATGGACTTCGAGCTGTACAGCAGGATAACTTTGGATAAAATCTTTTAGCACTGGTGCAAGATGATGCAAACCAATATGATGACTGGTACCGATGACCAACTTGCCAGAGACCATTTGCTTAGAGTGTTGCAAGTTTATTTTAAAATTTTCATAATCTTCTAACCAGCGTTTGGCATGTGGTAGCATCTCACTTGCTGCTTGAGTCGGTACGATACCTCGACCTACTGTATCAAAAAGGACGATATTGAACTCGTCCTCTAGGTTTTTGATACGTTTACTGACAGCAGGTTGAGTGATAAATAGCTTTTCTGCTGCGCCTGAGATGCTACCTGTTTGCATAACAGTCACAAACGTCGTCAAATTAGTGGTATTCACACCGATGTCCTTAGCTTCAAAATAAGCTATAAATAAAAGTTGGCTTGTCTATTCGTTATATATTAGAAATAAAAGTTTGTGAATAGATAAAAATCATCAATTATTATTATAGAATTAGGCTGCTATAATCACAAGGTATCAAAGTACTTTTTGATGTTTTTATTTTAATCGCTTGGTAA
>NZ_JBPYDC010001001.1:0-745 GCF_051847575.1 Psychrobacter sp. 1U2 | reverse complement strand
CAAGCTTAAACTGTACCGACTGTAAGCTTGCGATTGGGCTACCAAACTGACTACGCTCTTGTACGTAATTGGTCGCGGTCTCTAGCGCTGATTGCGCGGTACCGACGGCACAAATACCGATATTGATACGGCCACCATCCAAGCCCTTCATCGCAATACGAAAGCCCTGCCCTTCTGCACCGATTAAATTTTCTGCTGGCACTTTGACGTCTTTAAAGCTAATAGCACGCGTCGGCTGCGCTTTCCAACCCATTTTATGCTCGTTTTTACCATACTCAATACCATCGCTGTCAGCATCTACTACAAAAGCTGAAACCCCTTTTGGCCCAGCATCACCTGTACGCGCCATAACTACTAATACATCGGTCGAGCCTGCACCTGAGATAAAAGTTTTTTCGCCATTCAGCACATAATAGTCGCCTTGCTTATCGGCTTTGGTACGTAATGACGCTGCATCAGAACCAGCATTGGGTTCTGTTAAGCAATAGCTGCCAAGCCACTCACCGCTGACCATTTTTGGCAAATACTTTTTACATAGTACATCGCTGCCATACTCGCCGATCATCCAACCTGCCATATTATGAATACTCATATAGGCAGCCACTGAAGTATCGCCCCATGCCAACTCTTCAAATACCATCGCAGAGTCTAAGCGCGGTAGCCCTAAGCCATCATAATCTGGATTGGTATAGAGTCCTAAAAAACCAAGCTCTCCTGACTTTTTAATCACATCAACTGGGAAATG
>NZ_JBPYDC010001000.1:0-745 GCF_051847575.1 Psychrobacter sp. 1U2 | reverse complement strand
AGGGCAACTTAGGTTTACCTTACGAAACCTATACCTTGGCATTAACCGATGATTTGCTCAATGCCATTTTGGCTGAAAAATTCACACCAGACATACAAGCCGAACTGGAGAATGCATCAAAAAGCGGCTATCTCAGTGGCGCTGAGTTAAGGGCTCGTTTTGCTGGTATAGACACTACCGAACAATACTGGATTCGCTCAGGTATTGCTGGCTTTTCCAATGATGCCGCTGATCATTTCTTTCTGCCCGAACGCTATATTAATGCCTTCAACCAAACCACCACACTTAACTACGATCCGCTTGATCTCTATATCAAAACAAGCACAGATCCAATTGGGAATACCGTTTCGGTTGAAAAATTCGATTATCGTGTACTCGCCCCACGTGAACTAAAAGACATCAATGATAATGTCACAGAAGTAATATTTGATGTTCTAGGGTTGCCATCAGCTACAGCGGTTAAAGGCAAAGGCGATCAGGCAGATAATCTCACCGGGTTCACCGATGAGCTGCTAAATCCTGATAGAGCAATGCAAATCAACTTTTTCACCGAACCACGCTTAAGCACAGAAACAATAACTGATTACCAACAACGCCAGCAGGATGAAGCAAGGCGTTTATTGGGTAATGCAACCGCGCGGCATCTTTATTATTTTGGTGAAATTGAAGTTGAGGCTGGGGAAATACTGGCAGATGGCAGTAAAGCCAAAATTATTAAGTGGGGCGAACACCCAGCCTCTGCCTG
>NZ_JBPYDC010000999.1:0-745 GCF_051847575.1 Psychrobacter sp. 1U2 | reverse complement strand
CATTAGCATAATCATCTCGCCATGCCAAAATTAGCAGATAAGCGGTGATTAACATCGCAATGATGATCATCACCCGAAATATCTTTTGCATAAACCTTTCCTAGATTAAAAAATTAGGGAATAAAAAATCAGGCATGTGTCATGACCGCCGCATAGTATTAACTCATACCTTGAGCAGCAGTATCAGCAGTCAATCACATAAAATGTTCATCATTTTACTAAAAAACCACTCTAAATGATACCAAGAGTGTGGATAACTTGTGGG
Source organism: Psychrobacter sp. 1U2 (assembly GCF_051847575.1). Classification (NCBI taxonomy): domain Bacteria; kingdom Pseudomonadati; phylum Pseudomonadota; class Gammaproteobacteria; order Moraxellales; family Moraxellaceae; genus Psychrobacter; species Psychrobacter sp. 1U2. Next base: position 480 of record NZ_JBPYDC010000999.1, on the reverse strand, counting down.
TAACTAAATAGATATCCACAGATGGTCTATCGATGACAAAAATTACGTTAGCTTCATCATATGGTTTAAACGAGAAACATAACTTTTACGATCTTTATAGACATAAATACCCTGAACACTAACGGTAGCTAGGGTAGTAGCGGGCACATATTGATAGTAGTAAGAAGATAAAGGTAGCGGTACAAAATCGACACCATGTCCACCCAAAGGATGACAACTTCCAATACGTTTTAACAGTAGCCAACTACCAGATCGAACCCCATGCCATTCTAGAGCTTGCTTGCCATAATTAGAACATGTTGGGTAATACCGGCAACGGGCAGGCAATATTGGGCTTATTACTTTTTGATAGAAAACAATTAAAGTATATAACAGCTTATAAATAAACTTATTTTTATTTTTTAATATAGAATTCATTTCATGTTTTTTCTATTTTTTTAAAAATATTATTTATTTCATTTTTTAATTCTTTATTACTCA
>NZ_JBPYDC010000998.1:0-745 GCF_051847575.1 Psychrobacter sp. 1U2 | reverse complement strand
GTACATGCCGAACTTGATCGTAATGTGCAACGTTTTGTGTTTGGTCAGTTGACCTATACAGATGTGCTTAACTTACGCTGCGAATCATTCTTAAAGCTTCAAGGTATCAAACTTGCTATCTGGTTTTATCATAGCGTCCTAAAAAAAGACCCTTTAGGCGTAATTTTAACTTATATCAATATCGCCCGTGCTAAAGAAGATATCATTTATCTCGATATCAATCGCTGGCTTAAGAAGAACCAAAAAATCATGAGTACCCTACACAAGGTACAGGTAAATTACGGAGAGGTTGAAGAAGATCAATTGATTCTAAAAGCGCAGATCAATTATCGCGACTTATTGGGCAGTAGTAGTGGCGAAGATATCATTGGTGATGATGATGAACCCGAATTAATGCATGGACCTATCAATCCTATAAATGACGCAACTGAGCCCAATACAGAATAGCTACGATCTATATTACAGCTTTTATTGGGTAACAAAAAACGCTGCCAATCATCAGATTGCAGCGTTTTTTTAATCATTTGTCATTACTCTCAAAGCCAATGACTTATCTATCGATTACCAATAGTTTTCTACTGCAATGTTCCCTTCACCGCGGCGGTTCATAACAAAGCCTAATTCTTTCAAGGTCTCTTTGGTATCTTCTACCATTTCTGGATTACCGCACAGCATCACATGAGCGCTATCATTATCTAGCTTTATGCCAGCCCGCTTCTCAAGCTCACCATTTAGTAATAATTGT
>NZ_JBPYDC010000997.1:0-745 GCF_051847575.1 Psychrobacter sp. 1U2 | reverse complement strand
CGAGATCAGTATTGCTATCAGTATTTAGTGGTTTACGAGCATCCAAATCCAAGCTTTCGGCATCAGCGGCAGTAGACATAGTATCCGTTTGCTCAGAAGAATCAGCTGATTTATGCGACTGGATAACTTGACGACGCTCTTGACGATCATCTAAGATAATGCGCTGTGAGGCATTATCTAAGTCCTCAAATTGATTGGATTTTACGGCGTAACGAACAGCCCAAATAGCTACCACGAACAGCATCAAGCTTAGTGGAATCAATAAAAATATACTGAGCATGGCAAACCTCTTGAATAGCCGCTTATTCTATTATTATACACTTATCGCAAGTGTAATAAATTTAACTTTATGATTGAAATTTATGCAATGAAATCTGCATAGCTTTGAGATACCTAAATCATTAATCAAAGGTTTTAACCGCATTACCTCGAGGCGTTAATAATTGTTGAATACTAACGTCTTCTGCAAGCCGGCAGTCTAATTGCGGGCGCAAGATATCACGTAGGTAGGCAGCTATTTCATAAACAGCACGTCTTGAATGGCTCAAGTTTTGTGCAGGCTCCATCCAATCAAGTGACACAGGTAATGGCGCGTTTATAGGCGTACTATTGACCCCATTTAAAGCAAATTGTCTGCGAGCTCGCGCCATATGGTAATTATCGGTAATAAGGTACACATGGTATAAAGGCACACGCTTGGCAGTAAACCGAGCGTTTTCACAGGTGTTCATACTGGCATTTTCGC
>NZ_JBPYDC010000996.1:0-745 GCF_051847575.1 Psychrobacter sp. 1U2 | reverse complement strand
AACCAATCTGATGCAATCAAATCTGAACAAATAGATACGACTGCTGCTATTGAACAAACACCCAATTTAGATGCGTTGGCAAATACTTGGCTAGCTGAGAACGAGCCTGCAAAGGCAGATAAAGCATCTTCGTTTGAGCATACCACCTCTGCTGATAACGTCGTCACCGACCATCAAAATCCAATACGCGAAGCCACGAAGAGGGCTGAACATCAAGCTTCACCAGTGGTTGACGAGCAGCCTATAGTTACAGAGTCTGTCGCTAAAGAAGCTGTAGAGAAAAAACCTATATCCAAAGAGACTGTAGCTGAAGAGCTTATAATAAAAGAGAGAGCGGCGGAAACTGACAACGTTGAGGTTAAACGAAAGTTAAACGTACAAGAGCCGGTGATATCGAAAGATATGACCCCGACCAATACGCCACCTGCCAATCCAAAGACGGCGTCAAAAGCTGAGCCGGCGGTAGAAAGCGTTAATCCAAGCGTAAGTGTTGAGCCGATAGCAGCGTCCAAACCAACGATGAGCTTTGCCGTCCCCAAGGGTGATAGTAGTAATCATATTACCGATATGATGCCAGAAGACGATAGTCGTTTGGGCGATACAGATGCGCCAGTCATGCCTGATATCAGTGATGATGCAGCGTTTAGTCAAAAGTCACGCTCAATGCAAACCGCTCAATATCGTGCGCAGCTGACCCCCATTCCAGAGCTGTCTATCTTAGATAAACCAGATCCTGATCGTAAGC
>NZ_JBPYDC010000995.1:0-745 GCF_051847575.1 Psychrobacter sp. 1U2 | reverse complement strand
TGGATATCTTGACTTAATGACCCAAAGATAAGTAGTCATTATTGAAACTACTCCCAATACTGTACTGACGCTTTGATCATTATGAGATTGATACGACACTAAGAATACTAAAACCTGTGCATACGATTAAAAGCGTTATGTCGTTCTATAAGCTTTTTAGCATAAATTTGTTTGAATTTGAAATAGTTATTTAATCGTTTGCCTATCGGCTAGGCGTTTGAAATAATAGCCACCAATTAGCACGCCCTAAGTGTGTTTTTATTGCTGCTTTATATTTTATATTACTGTTGAGATGAAGAAGTCCTATGATCGAATTTAAAGACGTTGGTGTTCGCCGTGATGGTCGTGAGTTGTTTGCAGGCGCAAGCTTCCAGCTCCACCCGGGCCATAAAGTAGGCTTGACGGGCAACAACGGCACTGGCAAATCTACCTTGTTTGCCTTGTTACTCACGCAAATGGGCGCAGGCGATACCGAGGTTACCCTTGATAGGGGTGAGGTGAGTATTCCTGATAGCTGGCAGGTTGCCCATATGGCGCAAGAAGTCGGTGCCAGTACGCAGACAGCGATTGATTATGTCTTGAGCGGTGACGAGCAGTGGTATGAGATTAATGCTGCTTTGAATGACTTAAGCGCCGTCAGTGATGAGCAGATTGGCGTGTTGCATCAGCAGTTCGATGAAATCGATGGCTATCGTACGCCGACCAAAGCGGCGCAAATCATGGCAGGACTAGGCTTTAAGACAAG
>NZ_JBPYDC010000994.1:0-745 GCF_051847575.1 Psychrobacter sp. 1U2 | reverse complement strand
AAAGGACTGAGTCCTGTGCAATACAGAACTCAGTCCTTGTTATAAAATAAACCGTCCAACATTTGGGGGTCAGTTCAGTATTAGGATTTTTAATAACCTTAGTAGAAAATATTGCGGTCGTTTTAATATTGCCAACTCTAAAAAATTTTGCTCTTGGTGTGATGTTAGCGGTATCTACAATTTTTACGATAATCAACCCTGCGAATGCTGCTGCTAATGATATGACATATTACTCTGTACCCAAAACTGCGCATCAAGAAATTAGCAAAGAATCTGAATTAATTAATAATAGTAAAAATGGTAATTTAAAAAACAATGACCAGCAGAAATATAGCCGATCAAAATATAATAGTGTTAAACAAAGAATTGAGATGAATCGAACGCTTAAAACAGGTAACGATCGCAGAGTAGGATCTGGCAGTTATAGCTCTTAGATTTAAAACTAAATATTTAAATCAGCACCTACTATGAATATTACAATAAGGAGTATTATCATGAGAAATTATTTTAGTCTGTTTAGCACTAAAGTACGATTACTTTGTTTAGGCTCAGCATTAATCATAGCACCAGTAACCTCGACCTTTGCCATATTACCTATGATGTCACAAGTATTTGAACCTAGCTCAATTACTTTGGATTCTGATGATGAGAAGCAATGGAATAGCTATAATAGACCTCTTGCAAAAGTAGTTGTGAGACACAACGTATATTATTGAACTCTACTTACTTAATAGATATGCCAAAC
>NZ_JBPYDC010000993.1:0-746 GCF_051847575.1 Psychrobacter sp. 1U2 | reverse complement strand
GTGTGAACTTATAAAGAGCAGCTACGACGATATTGTTAGTCACGCTATCGTAGGCGGGCGCTGACTTATTATTGTCTGTAGTGGTGTCTTGAGTGGTACTCATGTGTTTCTCCTGCTGGCTAGGTCGCAAACCTAGTGCAATAAGGTAAATTTAAATTGTGATGGTATAACACTAGCAAGATTGTGGAATTGGCTAGTGCGGGCGTAGTGTAGCAAATTTGACGCGTATTTTGAACGTTTTATAAAGCTAAGTGTTATAAATTAAGAGAGCTTTTACCTACTTATTACTAAGCTATAGAGGTAGACTACTTAGATACAGCTATCACATAATGTCAATGGAGATGACACATGAGTAATCTTTCTATCAATTCTACTATTAATTCTTCCGCAAACATGCCTATCAGTCGCTATCCAGTACCATCATTGGAGAGCCTGCCTACTGATATTTTAGAACGCATTCTAGCGGTGCAAGAAAAAGCCAAATTTATTCCCAATGTGTTTTTAGTGTTAGCGTACCGCCCAGCAGAGTTCAGAGCTTTTTTTGCCTATTACGATGCGATTATGGAGCGAGAAGGTAGTACGCTAAGCCCAGCTGAAAAAGAGATGATCGTGGCTGCGACGAGTGCCGCCAATGGCTGCCAATATTGTGTCATCGCTCACGGTGCGTTACTGCGTGTGTTTTCTAAAGAACCACTACTGGCAGATCAAATAGCAATCAACTATTTACATGCACCCATCAGCCCTAA
>NZ_JBPYDC010000992.1:0-746 GCF_051847575.1 Psychrobacter sp. 1U2 | reverse complement strand
AAAGCTATTTTATTGGACTGGAAAAATCAACTGATTGGCGAAGCTGACCGTACAAAGACCTATATTCAAGATGAGTCTAGTGCCATGCCAGATATCAATGATCGGGCTACTCAAGAAGAAGAGTTTGCACTAGCATTACGCACGCGTGATCGTGAACGCAAATTGATTCGCAAAATTGACAAATCTATGTCAGAGATCGAAAACGAAGACTATGGGTTTTGTGAAACTTGCGGAGTAGAGATTGGTCTGCGTCGTTTAGAAGCTCGACCAACAGCAACGCAATGTATTGACTGCAAAACGTTGTCTGAGATGAAAGAGCGTCAAAACCAAGGCCATACTTAATACGCTGTTCTTACTTTGTAAGACTGATATCATTGATTAGTTTACTTACTTAATTAATCTAAAATCGGTCGACCTAATAGTATTTGATGTAATAAGCGACCACACAGTTGGTCGCTTATTGTATTTTGTACCCCATCTTAAAGCTCAAAATTAAGTAACAAAACCTCTTAACTTAATAAATATCTTTTCCCCTGTATTTCTTTTACGCTATTCTTATTCTTTTATTATTATAGCGGCTTATTTTGACACCCATTCATACTACTAATACCCATGCAATGACACTATTTAAACCAACGTCTAAACCGACGTCGCTGTCAACGTATCCTATCGGGCGTTTTGCCCCCTCACCTACCGGCGAGCTGCATCTTGGTTCCTTGACTACCGCGCTGGCAAGTTACTGTCAT
>NZ_JBPYDC010000991.1:0-746 GCF_051847575.1 Psychrobacter sp. 1U2 | reverse complement strand
CGTTCCTGCTTCAATAAATCCATCAGTGATATCTAATGATACTCCAATAGTCTCTGGCTCGTGAGAAGAGTTGATAACAAAGCTAGAATGATTAGCAAATTTACTAAGCTCTATCTTTTTACTCACGATTTTTTTAATGATAGGTAAGGAAGTTAGCCAGCGCGTATTAGTTTTATCACTTAGCGGTCTATCAGCAGGAAATATTACCCTCATGTTTTCGTGATACTGAGAGATTAAATTAGGTAAATCGGCTCTGATTGCTTCATAAACAGCGACGGTAGCATATAAAGGTTGTCCTTTGTAATATTGACTCAGAACCTCAGGGTTATTTTTAATGAATCTAGCATCACTGATTACATAACCTACAATATTAGAAAAAGAATGCTCTCTAGTTAAGCTCAAGCTACCATTGACGAATATACTTGGTTCAGAAATTAAGGACTCATGGAAAACTAAATCTGCAATAGAAGGGCCAGATGCAAAAATATTTACCATTTGTTTATTTAAGTTTTGATTAGCCTCATTTGCGTTAAATGCTTTGATGACAATAGTTTTTTCATCAACACTTAGATCTATGGTGTTGGGGAGGTTCACGGCTTTTTTTATATTATCATCCAATATAATACTTCCTATATGAGGTTGGGAATTAGCCATCGCCTAGTACTTATAATTAGATACTTGGTTACAGCCAATGCTCTTTTAACCAAGGGCTTGGTTTGACATGACGATACCATTTGCCGCCGCCA
>NZ_JBPYDC010000990.1:0-746 GCF_051847575.1 Psychrobacter sp. 1U2 | reverse complement strand
TTTATCATCGCAAGTAGTAACTACTTGGTGCAATTACCTGTTGAGCTGTTTGGCTTTATCACCACCTGGGGCGCTGTTACCTTTCCTTTTATATTTTTGGTTACTGATTTGACCGTGCGTATCTTTGGTCAAAATCTCGCTAGACGCATTATCTTCTTTGCTATGCTGCCTGCGCTATTGATCTCTTATTATTTTTCAGTAGTATTTTCAAATGGTCAGTTTATTGGTCATGAACACCTGCTGGATTTTAATCTGTTTGTTTTTCGCATTGTTCTTGCAAGCTTTAGCGCTTATGTCGTCGGACAGCTGTTAGATATTCAGGTATTTAATAGATTACGCCGTCTTAGCGTCTGGTGGATTGCGCCCTTAGCATCGACGTTTATTGGTAATCTGGTCGATAGCTTGTGCTTTTTTGCCATTGCCTTTTATAAAAGTCCTGACCCTTTTATGGCGTCGCACTGGGTTGAGATTGGCGCGATGGACTACTTATTTAAGATCGTAATGGGTGTATTTATTTTCTTACCATTATATGGTGTGATATTGGCAAAGTTGCAGAAGATGCTGGCAGGGAAGTAGAGCATAAAAAAATAAGTTGTGTATACGTAAATGTCTAACACGCTCTAAAAACGGACATAAAAACAGGTCATAACCGATAGTGGCGATGACCTGTCGTGTAACGGCTCAGAACAATTTAAGCATTAAGCTTAGAGTTATCGAGACCTATTCAATTGCTGCTTGCTTACGAT
>NZ_JBPYDC010000989.1:0-746 GCF_051847575.1 Psychrobacter sp. 1U2 | reverse complement strand
TTTTAGGATTGATACAGATTAACGCTGGTTCAGCTTATTTATGCTCGCAATGAGCGCCACCATAATCATCCCTATAATAATAAGAACGCCTGACATCATGTGCGCCGCTTCATAATTGAGCGCCTCGACTTGCTCATATATGGCGATCGATACCACTTTGGTCTCACCTGCGATGCTACCCCCTATCATTAGTACCACGCCAAACTCACCAATGGTATGAGCAAAACTGATAAGACTACCCAAAATGATACCAACTTTTGCTTGTGGTAACGCCACTCTCATAAAGCGCTTAAGACGGCTTGGCTCTAATAACCCTGCCATATCCATCACGCTTTTGGGAATACGTAAAAACTGAGCATAGACAGGCTGAATATAGAACGGTAGGGAGTAAATAATAGAGCCGATGACCAGACCTTCAAAGGTAAAGATTAAGGGGCTAATGTTATGTTCACTAAGCCATTTGCCAATACCCGAGCTAGGGCTTAGCAATAATAATAAGTAAAACCCAATAACAGTAGGTGGCAGTACCAGCGGCATGGCAATAACGCCCATCATTACCACTTTGACACGTGCCACGAAGTGTCCACGACTTGGTTTGGCAAGCCAATATGCCACAGGCGTGGCAAAGAGTAATAAACATAAAGTGGTAATAGTAGCCAGCTTAAGGCTGACTAAGAATGGACTGAGCATGTCGGACATAAAGGATGGGTCTATCATAACGCCGTTGCTCATCATATTAGTAAAGG
>NZ_JBPYDC010000988.1:0-747 GCF_051847575.1 Psychrobacter sp. 1U2 | reverse complement strand
ATCAGTAAACTTAAAAAGAATAGGAATTTATGAAAATAGGGCGTAACAAAAAGTGTTGGTGTGGCTCAGGAAAGAAATTTAAACATTGTCATTATGGGCGAGAGAATGAGACTCCTGTGAGCCAAGGCGAAGCTATTAGCTATAGTCAGAAAAACGCTTCACGAAAGTGCTGTTATGCCCCTGCTGATTTAAAACATGAGTGTAGTAAAAAAATCATTAATGCTCATACTGTTTCAAAAAGTAGTAGTCTGAAAGAAATTGCAGATGAAAGTAACCATGTTTTTGGACTAAAAATAAACCTAGCAAACATAATAAAAAATGAAGGAAAGCTAATTCCTGAAAAAATAGGCATTAATCAAGCATCCACATTTAAGGGGTTCTGTTCAAAACATGATAAGTCTCTTTTTTCTTGTATTGAAGATAGAGAGTTTGTTGGAGATGACGAGCAGTGCTTAGCCCTAATGTATCGCTCAGTAGCGAAAGAGCTTTATGCTAAAGAAGGTGGACTTAATAACTCCGAGTTTGCTAAAAATGGTGATAAGGGTAAGCATTTATTAGGTCAACTATCTATTCAAAATTTTGTTGCAGATCAACAGAAAGCGATCAATGCTGCTCTCTCAGAATTATCGGAGCTTAAATCTGAACTTGATGATCAGCTCCTAGGAAAATCAGTTGGCAATTTAAGCCATCTTATTATTGATTCAACATCACCTATGCCTGTCGCTGTTTCTTCAATTGTTTCCCCTA
>NZ_JBPYDC010000987.1:0-748 GCF_051847575.1 Psychrobacter sp. 1U2 | reverse complement strand
AAGCTTATTTGCCGACGGAATCTCTGAAGCCGACCCGCTAAGCAAATACACGCAAACCCAAAACTATGGACATCACGAGGCTGATATTAGCTGCCGTCTTACAGACTCTCATACCTTCACGGCTCATGATAAGCAACAGTCAAAAGACGCGGTAAAAGGCTGATTTTGTAGAAGTTTATAGTGGCTGAATCGGCAACTGAGATATTAACTATAGATGTCATTTAGTAAAAACCTGACTATTTGATTGTTTTGGACGTTTATGAAGCTGAGTAATCCACCCCAAGCAAAAGCCATTTGGCTGTTTGTGACGATTTTATTCATCGTTTTTTTATTTGTACCTTTAGGTAAGATGCTGGCGCTGTCACTAAATGTCGGCGATGGTATCGGCTTGGACAATTATACCGCCATCGCAAGTAGTGATGGCTTTCAGCAAGTGATGTTTAATAGTTTTTTTGTGGCGACGGTAAGTGCGCTGAGCGCCACCGTGCTTGCTTTTATTTTAGCTTATACCGTGCACTGGACTAATTTACCAAACGGCTTTAAAAAGGCCATCAAGGTTGCCGCCTTATTGCCCATGTTGTTGCCCACGGTGACTTATGGTTTTGCCATTATTTATACCTTTGGCAAGCAAGGATTATTGACTCAAATACTCGGCTTTCAGTTGTTTGAACATATATATGGCTTTCAAGGAATGTGGCTTGGCTATACCATTTATACCTTACCCATCGCCTTTTTATTACTCAATAAT
>NZ_JBPYDC010000986.1:0-748 GCF_051847575.1 Psychrobacter sp. 1U2 | reverse complement strand
CCATAGCCGTATCACCGCCGCCTAATATGACGACTTTTTTGCCTTTTAGGTCGATATATTCGTCGGCATCTTTTTCCCAATCGTTACAACGGTTAACGTTGGCAATGAGATAATCTAGTGCATCATAGACACCGTCCAGCTCCTCACCAGCGAAGCCGCCACGCATATAAGTGTATGTACCCATACCCATAAATACCGCATCATAATCACTCAACAGCTCATCAATACTGACATCAGTTCCGATTTCTGTCTCAAGGCGAAACTCGATACCCATACCTTCAAAAATAACACGGCGGTTGCGCATGACGTCTTTTTCCATCTTAAACTCTGGAATACCAAAGGTCAGTAAGCCGCCAATCTCAGGGCGTTTGTCAAAGACGACTGGTTTGACACCATTTCTTACCAAAATGTCGGCACAGCCAAGACCAGCAGGGCCTGCACCAATAATGGCAACCTTTTTATCTGTCCAGACGACATCTGACATATCTGGACGCCAGCCAAGCGCAAAGGCGGTATCGTTAATGTACTTTTCGACATTACCGATAGTCACAGCGCCAAAACCATCATTCAATGTACAGGCACCTTCGCATAAGCGGTCTTGTGGACAGACGCGCCCGCAGACCTCTGGCAAAGTGTTAGTACGATGACACAATTCTGCCGCTTGGAATATCTGCCCTTCGGTGGCAAGTTTAAGCCAATTAGGGATGTAATTGTGTACTGGACATTTCCACTCACAGTAGGGGTTGCC
>NZ_JBPYDC010000985.1:0-748 GCF_051847575.1 Psychrobacter sp. 1U2 | reverse complement strand
TCTTAGAAAACTCAGAAAAATAACCATGACGACTAAAACAACAATTATTGAATAATAGCCATTACTAAAGGACAGCTCATGAGTAAACAGATCCTATTAATTGAAGACGATCCAGATTTGGCTGAATTGATCAGCGATTACCTGACAATGAACTATTACGATGTTCATCATGCAGGGCTAGGTCAAGAAGGTTTGGATATTTTAGACACTAAAGAGCGTGACATTGATCTGGTCGTACTAGATTTGATGCTACCTGATATGGATGGTATGCAGGTTTGTCAAAAGATACGTGGCAACAAAAACAACATGACTAATAAAGTGCCCATCATTATGTTGACTGCGAAAGGGGATACAACTGATCGGGTGCTGGGTCTCGAGATGGGTGCTGATGACTATATCGCCAAACCCTTTGAACCGCGAGAATTACTAGCCCGCATACGTGCTGTGGTTCGTCGTCATGAGCAGCCTAACCAAGCAGACAGTCAGTCTGATAGTTTAACTTTTGGGCGTTTGAGCGTGTTTCCTGATAGTCATGAAGTGACCATTGATGAGCAGCCAGTACGTCTAACCACTCATCAGTTCCAACTATTACATTACTTTGCAACTCATTCTGGTAAAGTGCTCAATCGTGAGCAGTTATGGCAGGCAATGCCAAACGATGATAGCTCTGATAACATTGACCGCGCAATTGATGTACATATTTCACGCTTACGTGCCTTAATTGAAGACAATCCGCGTCAGCCAAAAC
>NZ_JBPYDC010000984.1:0-749 GCF_051847575.1 Psychrobacter sp. 1U2 | reverse complement strand
ACTTCAAGCGCCAGTACCACATCTTTCATCGTGCCATAGCGTACTGCGTTAGTACCTGAGGCGCGGGTCGCAACCATACCGCCGATACTAGCATTGGCGCCTGGGTCTATCGGGAAAAACAAACCTGTATCACGCAGATAATGATTCAGCTGTTCACGCGTGACGCCTGGCTGTACAGTCACTGTCAAATCTTCGTTATTGACTTGCAAGATAGCATCTAGCGCATGCATATCGATTGATAGTCCGCCATAAGGAGCATTTAATTGACCCTCAAGCGATGAGCCAATGCCAAAAGCAATGACTGGCATTTTATGCTGGTTACAAATCGCGACTGCTTTAGCGACGTCGTATTTATCTTGCGCAGTCAGTACGGCATCTGGTGGCTGGTTAGCAAGCCATGTCATGGTATGGCCGTGTTGTTCACGGACTGTCAGATTGGCACTGAGTTGCTCACCAAACTGAGCTTGTAGCTCAGCGATAGCGGCACTATAGTCTGGTTTAGAGGGTATAGCATTAACCTGAGAGCTGATCATAACTTATCCTTGTTAGTAAAGCGGCAGCTTTAAGCTAAGATGCGCCAAATAACCGCTAGTATAGCCAAAATATAAAACACAGGTGATAGCCAGCCGACCACTTGCGTTGCTATAGCGACACATAAGCCAAATCCTGCTAATGCTAGCCAGTCGCGGCGGCGATCATTGAGCATGTCTGCACGTATCTGCTGAATCTCACGTAACTGACTGTCTTGA
>NZ_JBPYDC010000983.1:0-750 GCF_051847575.1 Psychrobacter sp. 1U2 | reverse complement strand
TTCCTCCAGGTGAATGAAATGGGATTATCCCACACTGGGTTTGTGACTTAGAAATTTACAATACAAATATATAAGCCACGTTAGCTGTGCCTAATTTTGCTAATTGTTGCTATTCTAAGCTATTTTGGTCATAAAATAAATTAATGTGTCAAAAATAAAACGACTCTGACAACACATTGTTTATAGCTATAGTCTTATGAAAAAGTCACAGCCAAATCAAAGCTGAAACCTTATTATATTAAAATCCGATTGCAATAATCACCTTAAAATTAATAAGGATATTCAAAGACCAAGAATGATACTCGAAATTAGGGCAATGTTCACTAACTTTCCATAGATTTACTATCATTTGGTTCACCTAAACATATTCCAAACCTGCTTATCTATGATTTGTTACTATGGTCTATTCATAAACCTAGGTAAGTTGCTTTTGTAGACTGATCTAATTTAACAATGCTCTAATTGTTTTCGAGGGCTTCCCAACGTTCAAGCATATTCATCATCTCATCTTCGATCACTAATAAGCGCTCGCTTGCAACGGTTGCAGCGTCGAAGTCTTCGGTGAACCATGAACCATCCGCTAGTTTCTCTTGTAATTGAGTTTGTTCTTGCTCAAGAGTAGCAATCTGTTTTGGTAGGTTATCAAGCTCACGCTGCTCATTAAAATTTAATTTTTTAGCTGTTTTTTTAGGTTTGTTTTCCGCTGCTGACTTATTGGTAGATTTGGTATTTTCAGAGGCTTTATTTGCA
>NZ_JBPYDC010000982.1:0-750 GCF_051847575.1 Psychrobacter sp. 1U2 | reverse complement strand
TAATCCATTACCCAGTAGTATCCGATAACTTACTATCTAATCAATCGAGTCATTAAAACGCATTCATTTAGTAAAAGATTTGAAGCATAATTATATTGGTCTTGTAAACAAAGTCGATTTAACGTCAGCTAACCAATATCACTTCAGCTATAGTCCAAAATTGAACATTCGGTTTATACATAAGTATACATAAATGATAAGCTAAACGAACAATAAAAAACATTTAAGCAACTGAAAACAATAATAACATAAAATATATATTTATATACGTAAAAATATATTTTATATGCCCACTCGTCTGTATTTTAACACCGTTCATCGGCAATATATTAATATTTACGGATATATAAATATATTTTTCTATATTTTGATATCAGTAAACTTATTTTTTATGTTTTTGTAGCATTACCAACGCCTACCAATTAGGCACACCAAATAAATCGTTATTGAAAATTGTTGTCAAAACAGTCATTGTAAATGGTAATAATTATCGTTATTATAAACAATACTAACTAGCTATAGTGATAGGAGCAAACTATGTATGTATGTATCTGTAACGATGTAAAAGAGAAGCAAATTCAAGCGGCTATCGCTTCAGGAGTCGATACCCTTGAGGGTTTAAAAGACTCTCTTGATGTTGCTACTTGTTGTGGATGCTGTGAACCCATGGTGAATGACTATTTAAACGAGCATCATGCCAAACTCGATATATTGGCTTATGCGGTTTAAATGATGCAATTGTTATGCCAA
>NZ_JBPYDC010000981.1:0-751 GCF_051847575.1 Psychrobacter sp. 1U2 | reverse complement strand
TGCAGCAGTACTGCCCACTAGATAGTCACATTGATCATTACTTAATTAGTTTTTTATCATACCCAGTAGATGATGAGTATGCAGATAAAAGATGTCTCTACAGTAATATAGCGCTTAATACGCCATTGACTAAACTTGCCAATTTAAATGAAATATTTACTCATCATCAGCTTAGCCAAATAAAGCTGTTCGATGAGCAACAGCAATTCACGGTGACCAATCTACGAGTAATAGAGCAAATAAATAAAGACCAAGACTCTCAAAGTAATAGTAAGCTGCATAAAGTGACCGTTATGGTCACCACATACAATGCCAGCGAAACGATAGATAGCTGTATTAATAGCCTGTTACAGCAGTCATGGCATAACTTAGAAATAATAGTAGTCGATGATGCCAGTACCGATGATACCTTACTGCGTTTGCAATACCTAAGTGCTCACAATACCGCTATGAAAGTTATTGCTCTACCGCAAAATGTAGGGACATTTGCTGCCAAAAGCATTGGTGCGCAATATGCAACAGGTGAGTTTTTAACTTGTCAAGATTCTGACGATTGGGCGCATCCACAAAAAGTTGCAGAGCAAGTGCAGCCATTGATAGAAGACACTAGTATCATTGCGACGACATCACATTGGCTGAGGTTAGATCATGACGGTCAGTACTACGTTCGTCAAATATACCCGTTTATGCGACAAAACCCCGCATCTCCTATGTTTCGCTTGCAAACAGTTAAACAAGAGACTGGTTTATG
>NZ_JBPYDC010000980.1:0-751 GCF_051847575.1 Psychrobacter sp. 1U2 | reverse complement strand
GTTGGTGAATCTGATGCTACCAGCCCTACTCTGACATCTGCGCCAATCAAACTACTTGATAGCTTTTATTTAGATATCAAACCCGGTGAGAAGATTGGTTTGGTGGGACGCTCAGGTGCTGGTAAGTCAACCTTGGTTAATTTACTCTTACGCTTTTTTGATGTCGATAGCGGTAAAATCTACATCGATGGTCAAGCGATTGACGAGGTCACGCAAGAGTCATTGCGTCAGCAGATTGGCATGGTCACTCAGGATACCTCACTCCTGCATCGTACTGTTCGTGAAAACATCGCTTACGGTCGCCCTGATGCCACTGATGAAGAGATTATTTTTGCGACCAAGCAAGCCCAAGCTTGGGACTTTATCAAAGACTTATATGATGACAAAGGCAACACCGGTCTTGATACCCAGGTCGGTGAGCGCGGTGTCAAACTCTCTGGTGGTCAGCGTCAGCGTATTGCCATTTCTCGTGTCATGTTAAAAAATGCTCCTATTCTGCTTTTAGATGAGGCAACCAGTGCGCTTGATTCTGAGATTGAATTTGCCATTACCGAAAGCTTAAATGACATTATGACTGGTAAAACCGTTATTGCGATCGCGCATCGTTTATCAACGATTGCCGCCCTAGATAGATTGGTCGTTATGGATAAGGGGCAGATTATCGAACAAGGTAGCCATGATGAATTATTGGCATTAAAAGGTGTTTATGCTGGTTTGTGGCAGCGTCAAAGCGGTGGTTTTTTGGGTGAAG
>NZ_JBPYDC010000979.1:0-751 GCF_051847575.1 Psychrobacter sp. 1U2 | reverse complement strand
GTCAGTATCGATGATCTATAGCTTATGACTTATTTTTGATGATAATGCTGCAAAATCTGTGCGGCAATAGATACAGCAACGGCCATAGGCTCTTTGCCGCCAATCGGTAATCCAATTGGCATGGTTAGTTTATCGACTATCGGCTTATCATAACCACGCTGCAGCAGACGACCTTTAAAACGCTCAGCTTTAGTTACCGAGCCAATACAACCAATATAAGGCAGTGATACTTCTGAACTATTATTAGGATTAGTTGCCAAACTGTTTGCGTCTGAACCAGCATCCAATGCGGCACGTACTAACTCAAAATCCAGACTATGATCATGAGTCATAACCAAAATAAAACGCTGAGCGCTTTGGTGGCTAAATGGCTCAATAAACGGGCGGATAAAATCAACAGGATCATCATCAATATGCGGACGGATATGAGCCGGAAGCTTGTAAAGCTTAGGCTGATTTAAATTAGGCTGAGCGTTTAATCGTTGAGACAAATCTTCGGTTTGAATAGACTTATTTGGCAAATTAGAATTGTCTAATAAATAACGCTCAAACATTTCAGGACGACTGTCTACCCAATCCACCTGGCAAGGCAGCTCTGCTAGTATCGTCATTAATGCTGCCGCCACATTCCCTGCTCCAAATACCAATATCGACATCGGTGGCGTCACATTAAAACATTCAAACATAACCGTGACACTACCACCGCAGCACTGCGCTAGCTTCGCACCTAGCGGATAATGCTTGGTATAGA
>NZ_JBPYDC010000978.1:0-751 GCF_051847575.1 Psychrobacter sp. 1U2 | reverse complement strand
AGATCTAGCTATTGACATAATGACAATATACCTTGTAGTCCACATGTAGTAATATTTTCTAAAGTAGATTGAGTCTTATTTAATTTGCCATCAGCACCGTTATAATAGTGATTATGGACTTTTTGGTTGAATCATAAGTTTTGATTTCAATATTTTATTGGTTTTATCTAAGTAATAAATAAGTGTTTTTCTAGATTTTTGTCTTATATTCGGATTGCAACATATTGTTTGATTCTATCTATATAGTGTTTTATAGTTAGATAGATTACTCGTAATATTAGAATGTGTGTTAATTATCAATTTTTTTGTAGTAGTTTTCGCTATTCTTTTAAAATATTTTTAATAACATCAAGGTGTTGCTATCTTTATTTTTGAGTACGGGCTTCATAATGGCCGTTAAACTGCTAGCTAATAAAGCTATTGAACTTTAGTATTCGAAATGTACCGCATTGTGTTAAAGAAACTTACATTTTGGTGTCTATTTAAGATGTATTTAATTTTACGATATACAATTAATTCGGTTATCACATCAACCATGTCATACCAAAAATTTTGCTCTATTGATGTGGTATCGATTGTGCTATTAATTTAATTTTGTGTTTTAATGATCTCTCTTTTAAGAAAAACAGAATCTATTGACTCCGTTTTTTTAAAATATTCAATGATTTTTTTTGAGGAAAATATAAATGAAAGTAGCTATTCATCATAGACCAGGGAGCTTTTCCGATCGTTGGATTGAATATTGCGAAAA
>NZ_JBPYDC010000977.1:0-752 GCF_051847575.1 Psychrobacter sp. 1U2 | reverse complement strand
CAGTATCACAGGGGAGCGCTATGAGGCGCCTACGATACAGTATTCAAAAATGGTCGGTATCGATGCATATTTCATTGAGGATGGTGAAGTCACGCTGAACCTAGAGCCAGGTTTTGAATATGGTATCTTAGTCACAGAAGGGGAGATTGAGTCTGAAGGCAAAGTCTGTCCGCAAGATCAGCTACTACGCTTCCACGATAGCGATGTCGCTAACAATGAGAGCATCAAGCTGGTCGCTAAAAAGGGTACTCGTGTGATGTTTATCGGCGGTGAGCCTTTGAATAATCAAGTACTACTATGGTGGAACTTCGTCGCTGATAATAAAGAAGAGATTGAGCAATCAATTATTGACTGGAACAATGGTCATGAGCGCTTTGGCGATGTTGATTCTGATATGAAGCGGTTGGTAGCGCCAGAATTACCTGAAGGCTTTAAAGGCTAATTTGATAACAAAGACGATTTGTTAAATTATCTTTTTAAAGAAGATTCATAATTAAGTTTTTTTACAAAAAGGAAATAAGGATTTAATCCAGTTTTCTTTATAATAAATGAAATTAATCTAGTGGATGGTTATCAGATATGACTTTTTAATCATACTCATCTAGCGTTTATTTTAATCAATACACATTAATAATTTGGAGAAAATCTATGTCAGACCTAAAAGATCTACAACAATTGGCTGAAAAACGTCGTTCTATCTATGCACTAAGCAATAAGCTGCCAGTGTCTAGTGATGAGGTCATTAAACTGGT
>NZ_JBPYDC010000976.1:0-753 GCF_051847575.1 Psychrobacter sp. 1U2 | reverse complement strand
AATTGCGGCTTTATCGCTTTATAAAGTTAATCCTTATGACCTGCTCATTTGTGAATTAGGTCACCTACGAATCTGCTATGAATAATAATGCTATGACCACAAATATAACACCGAAACAAACGTCTGATACCGAATTGGTGGCGCAACAGTCATCTATAGAGGATGGATTGACCACCAATGGCTCAAGCCTTGATGTTGACTCGCTTGATGAGAATTTGTCTGATGATGAGCAAGCATCTGATTATGAAGAAATCAACGACGATGAAGATCAAGATGAATACGCCAGCTCTATAGCTGGGCAAGTCTTACCGCAAGTGATTGACATAACGCATACGGTAACTGAGAAGGAAGCGGGTCTACGTATAGACAAGCTTGCCTCACAGGTTTTTACTGACTTTTCACGAGTGCAGTTACAAGGCTGGGTTGGTGATGGTAGTTTGTTATATAACGGTAGCGTACAAAAGCCCAAACAACGTGTCAAAGCGGGAGATGTGATACATCTATCTACGACATTGCAGCAGCATAGTGAAGATCAGCCAGAAAATATCGCCATCGATGTCGTTTATGAAGATGATGACGTACTGGTGATTGATAAGCCTGTCGGCATGGTGGTTCATCCAGGGGCGGGCAATCAGACAGGCACTTTGGTCAATGCTTTGCTATACCATTATCCTCAGCAGCATCACTTGCCACGCGCAGGCCTTGTACATCGAATTGATAAAGATACCTCAGGGCTCTTACTGATTGGTAAAA
>NZ_JBPYDC010000975.1:0-753 GCF_051847575.1 Psychrobacter sp. 1U2 | reverse complement strand
ACTGGTATGAACTTTTTGTAGCCTTTGTCAGTGTAGACACAGCAGGAAAGAAAATTAATACCAGTCGAGAAGCTTCACATAACGTAGCAACTTCTTAGTTGAGCACTACAATAGCAGTAGTCAACTTTTAGTGTACGCACTATTCACTAAGAGATACACAAGCTTAGCCATTAATTTGCTAAACTTTACTGATTATCACAGACTCAAATCAATAAAAATCATTGCGTTATTTGCCATGATAGTTAAAGAACATCATGATAAATATAAGCAAATATGTATATAACTTTATTAATCTTAAACCAAAGGAATGTTTATGGCTGTTTATAATGCCCCTCTAACTGACATGCGTTTTATCTTAACCGATGTCTTTAAGGCGCCTGAGTTTTGGCAAAACAATGACAACTTATCTCATGTCGACATGGAAACAGTCGATATGATTTTAGAAGAAATGGCCAAATTAAGTAAAAACGTTCTGTTGCCTATCAATCGTACTGGCGACGAAGAAGGCGCGACTTATCATGGTGATGGCGTCGTCACTACCCCTAAAGGCTTTAAAGAAGCTTATCAGCAATATGCTGAGTCAGGTTGGGTCGGACTTGGCGGTAATCCTGAGTACGGTGGCCAAGGTTTTCCAAAAATGGTTACTATGCTTACCGAAGAGATGCTTTTTACCACCAACCAGTCATTTACGCTCTACCCCAACCTAACAGTTGGTGCAACCTTGTGTCTTAACGCGGCGGGCTCAGAAGAGCA
>NZ_JBPYDC010000974.1:0-753 GCF_051847575.1 Psychrobacter sp. 1U2 | reverse complement strand
AAAGTTAGTTTCAAGCTGCCTAAAGCTGTCTTTTCGGGTCTGCTTATTATGGGTACTGCTATAGGTACAGCACATAGTGAGCTTGTCATACAAGAAAAAGATCCGAGCTCAAGCGTTATTAATCAATTCGCTAAGCTTAAAAATGCTGATGCAAGATCACCGCAGCTGCATCAATTAGTTTCAGACCTAAATCACAGACTGTCAGTCAACCCAAATGACTCTTTAGCATGGGAGATTTTGGCACAGATTTATTACAATAATGGCTATACTGCTTATGCTGTCTATACAGCAAGCGAAGCAATCAATCTGGGTCACAGCACCGCCAAGCTTAAAAAGATACTCTTAAATAGCAGTGCTATCGTCTCTCAAAAGCAATTGCAATCAGACTACTTAACTGATGAGGTTGATGCAGACTTTTTAAAAGAATATCAGCACGCTCTTAGCAAAATCTACGGTGAGATCTACGGTTTTAATTACGATGAGTCTTTACCAAAACCTCCAGCGCCTGTCATAAAGCCAAGAGCGGTAAAAAACAAGACTAAATCGAGAAAACAGCGCCGTACATCCGTCAAGAAAAAAGCTTCTCCTGTCAAAAGACAAGCAGCAGTGAAACAAAGGCGCGCTCCTACCAAACCCGTCAAAAAGCAGTCTCCCTCTAAAAGTAGTCTTTCTATAGCTACTGACCCATTTAAAAATGTACGTTCAAAATAGCAATTGCTGAGGTAACTTATTATGGCAAAGCAAGACAGTGTG
>NZ_JBPYDC010000973.1:0-753 GCF_051847575.1 Psychrobacter sp. 1U2 | reverse complement strand
GGTAATTTCAATATCATTGGCAAATTCAAAGCAGTCTTGTAAACCTTTAAATAAACGCTGGTATTGAATAATCGGTAATAATGACGGCGTACCACCGCCTATAAATATTGAGCCAATCTGGCGTCCTTGAGTCAGAGGCTCTTGCATCTGCGCATCTAGCAAGAGTGCATCTACGTACTCATCATACATTGATAGCTGTACATCAGCGCCTAGCTCGTGCGAGTTAAAATCGCAATAAGGGCATTTTTTTACGCACCATGGAACATGAATATACAGCGCCAACGGTATAATGGTCGCGTCTATACAAGAAGCACCGTTAATATCAGCTCGCATGGTAATATTCTCACTTTTAGATATCGACATAACATAAACTTATTCAATAAAAAGCGGCGAGAAACCGCAAAAAATACGGCTAGGATAACGGCTACGTCACTGAAAGAAAAGCATTGTATTCATCAATTGCATTTATTAAAGAGACGTTTAACGAACAGCTGTAAAACCATACTTAAACAAACACGACTATCATCAATGCCATCTAACAGGCAAGCTAGATAAAACGTATATCAAATATCATACGACAAATATGAGGATAACGAATATGGCATATTGGCTAATGAAATCTAATCCAAAATTTTTTGGTATTGAAGACCTACAACGGTTGGGTACAGAATGTTGGGACGGCGTACGTAACTACCGTGCGCGTAACTTTATGCGCGATGATATGCAAGTAGATGACAAAGTGTTTTTTTATCA
>NZ_JBPYDC010000972.1:0-754 GCF_051847575.1 Psychrobacter sp. 1U2 | reverse complement strand
TGCTCACCTTTCATCGTATCTATTGGCATGAGCTCGTACGCGAGACCTGTCTCCATCAGATAAAGAGCTACTTTCATAGGGTTTGGGGTTTGATGAAAATAAAACTTAAGCATGTTGGTATCCTTAAAGGGCTCGAAAGGTTTAGGTATTAGTCTTACAACCACTATAAACAAAAATGAACGACCGTTCAAGTTGTTTTGAGCAATCGTTCATTTCATTGGAGTAACTATAAAAACGTCTCTTACTAAGCAGATTTTTGCGGACGTAACAATAAAGCAAGTCCAATCGCTACAAAGGCTGCGATGCCAGACACCATATAACTGATGCTAAAGTCTCCCGTAATTTCTGCCAGATAGCCTGCTGCCACTGGCCCAAGAGCCTGTCCACCTGAAAAGGCAAAAGTCAGCGCTGCAAGTGCACTTGCCGCCGCTGCAGGTCCAAAATAATCGCCGGCAGAGGCCGCCATAATGACAGGAACGCTCCAAACCACTAAGCCAAACAGGATAATGGACAAATACAGTCCTAAAGTCCAATCAGTCAATCCAACCAGCAGATAAGCGATGGCAAGGAAGAAAAAAGCCAGCGCGAGACCAAGGCGGCGGCCAATGTGGTCAGAAATCCAGCCAAACAACATGCCTGAAAAGACACTAAGTAGACCTATCCATGCCCAAATACCGCCCGCAGTCGCTTCACTCAGTTGATACGATCCAACCATGCTAGTCACGATAAAGGTCACGTAAACCATATAAGTGGC
>NZ_JBPYDC010000971.1:0-754 GCF_051847575.1 Psychrobacter sp. 1U2 | reverse complement strand
ACCCAGCTTTTAAACTTCGCAAATGCAGAATGCTGGGTTAAAAACCCAGCCTACGCTCAATTCTGAAAGGTCTATCATGTCTAATAATAAAAATACTTTAACGCAAACTCATCAGCAAGCCACTCTTGATCTAAGCATTGAACTATTAGAACGTCCTTCAGTGACGCCAGACGACGACGGTTGCCAAGATATTTTATCGGAACGCTTAAGACAGGCAGGCTTTGATTGTGAGTTTATGTATTTTGGCGATAGAGATAAGACTGGCGAGCACGCGGAAGTCAAAAACCTTTGGGCACGCCGTGGCACGACTGAACCAGTGATTTGCTTTGCCGGTCATACCGATGTGGTGCCAACAGGCGATGTCAATAATTGGACCTACCCGCCCTTTACCCCAACCATCGAAAATGGCTATCTCTGGGCGCGCGGTGCCGCTGATATGAAAACCGGCATTGCTGCTTTTACCATTGCAGCTGAGCGTTTCGTTGCCAACCATCCTGAGCATAATGGCTCTATCGCCTTTTTAATTACCTCAGATGAAGAAGGCCCCTCTATCAATGGCACCGTTAAAGTCATAGAAACTCTAGAAGCACGTAATGAAAAAATTACCTATTGTCTTGTTGGTGAGCCCTCGAGTACTGATACCCTAGGCGATATTATCAAAAACGGTCGCCGCGGCTCGTTGGGTGCCGTGCTGACGGTCACCGGTAAGCAAGGTCACGTGGCCTATCCGCATTTGGCTTGTAACCCTATTCAT
>NZ_JBPYDC010000970.1:0-754 GCF_051847575.1 Psychrobacter sp. 1U2 | reverse complement strand
ACAAAATTTAGGAAGGTCTCTGAAAATTAACCACCTGACACAACTCGTCACCTACTAACAGATCTTGGCGGTCATAAAAGTTGCCCCAACGCTTATAATTATTATCCGTTCTCGACTCAGGGTTATAAGTAATGGCGATGTAGGTTTGAATTTTATTAGTGTCCTAAATTAGTTGACCACCACCAGATTCTTATCAAAGACTTCATCATCTATTATTCGCCAAACGGCAACTTGCTGATGGTCTTTGGTGGTGACTAGATTTAAAGTTTGTTCAATCATTGCTTGAGGTCTCATATCCTTATGATGTTTATTTGCTTCAAACCCAGTTACTTTACACTTAGCGGTTTAATTAAGCTACTTACTTGAGCTATTTGCTTCAGTTATTAGGCTTGGCTACTTACTCAACTTCAATATTCTAAAGGCGCCCTGAATAACTAAAGCAAATACGATGCTACCAATAATCAAATCAGGCGTACTAGAGTGTAACCAATTAACCAAAATCCCTGCAACAATTACCCCTAAATTGATAATCACATCGTTTGAAGTGAAAATCATACTGGCTTGCATATGGGCTTCTTCTTTGCTTTTCGATTTTTGTAGTAAATAGAGGCAAATCGAGTTTGCAATTAGCGCAAGAATCGATATGACTATCATGGTAGAAAAGTCAGGTAATTGCTCATTGCCAAAGAAACGTCTTAGTACTTCTAAAAAACCAAGAATCGCTAGCGTAATTTGAAAATATCCGGCAATTCTA
>NZ_JBPYDC010000969.1:0-755 GCF_051847575.1 Psychrobacter sp. 1U2 | reverse complement strand
CGACCACCGCTGGTACTGGCGCAGAATCTACCTTTGTATCAGTCATCACGGCAAAAGATGGCAGCAAAAAAGCGATTTATACCCCAAAAATCCTACCTGATGTCGCCATTTTAGATGCGACGCTAACCCTTAATTTACCTCGCCACATTACTGCTGCAACAGCACTTGATGCCATGGTGCATTGTGTTGAAGCTTATACCAGCCGTACGAAAAAGAATCCTATCTCAGACGCCTTAGCGCTTCAAGGCTTGCAGATGCTCTGGAATAACTTTGAGAAAGTATTAAATCAAGGCGATGATATCGACGCTCGTGCTGATATGCTACTGGGCTCCACGCTAGCCGGTATTGCTTTCGTCAACTCTTCCGTAGCCGCTGTACATGGACTCTCCTACCCGCTTAGTATTAACTTCCATATTCCACATGGACATGCCAATGCTCTTGTTATGTGCGGGGTATTTACTTTTAACTTATCAGCAGCAGCACCTCTCTATGCAGAGCTGGCTCGTGCCGTCATGCCTGCTCAAACCTCTGGTATGAATGATTTTGATGCGGCAAGTCAGTTCATCAAACAGTTGCGAGGTTTCTTAGAGATGAGTGGCCTTAAATATCGTTTGAGTGAATTAGATATTACAGACCAGGATATCTCTGCTCTAGCAGACATAGTGACGAATACTTATGCTCGACTGATTGCGACCAATCCTAAGGATATGACGTTAGATGAACTGACAACGATATATACGGAGATACTCTAAAAG
>NZ_JBPYDC010000968.1:0-755 GCF_051847575.1 Psychrobacter sp. 1U2 | reverse complement strand
TATTAAATAATATGTGATGAGAGATGGGTTACTTTACGACGTCCTTGCTGCGCTCAAGCACTCCATTGTCCTATGCAAGTATATGAAAAATTTTCTTTGTAATTGAACAACCAATAAGCACAAATACAATATCGATCATATATTTACTTTGATTGTTAAAATCAGTTGTCAACCATACTCAAAATGTCTATAGGTATGATCATAAAATAATTATAGGCATCCATTATAAGCGCTTATTACTTAAATGTTTATGGCTGTAGAGAAATGACAACATAACAAGTATTTTGTAAATAAATAGCGATTAGTTTTTTTTAAAATGTTAGCAAAATATATGTTTTGTTCCTTGTATCTATATTTTAATGACGCTTAGACATCGACTGTATTTATTCTATAGTTGCCGGAACTTTCATCGTGTCGAATCAACCAGCAATGATTTGATGGGGTTATAGCCAACAATGCTGCCTTAGTATCGAACAAAGAGCAAGCGGCAAACGGTTGTAGCATTATTCAAAAAAAAATGTAGGAGCTATATTTAATCCAACTAAGTTTTTACTTTTTATCATTTTGTTTAACGAACTATGAACCCAATATTGATAATAAAAACTTAAATAAGGTTGATTTTTAACCGCTACCGCTTAACAAGTCCAAAACTCCATCCATCTGATTTCGGGCGCAATAGCAGTAATTTGCGTTTATATTCTTTATTAACTATATAAAGACACTTAACGAGTCTTATTAATATAAATATACATTTT
>NZ_JBPYDC010000967.1:0-755 GCF_051847575.1 Psychrobacter sp. 1U2 | reverse complement strand
ACTAGGCGCTAAAGCACAAACTTATGGTGTCACTATTGCTCAAGAGACGGCGACCACAGATTTCAACGGTGATGCAACTTTCGCCGTTCAAATACCAGATGACCTAACTGCCAAGCAGCGCGCTGATCTCAAAAGTGTTGGAATCAATTATCAACTATTTTATGTTGAAAATAATATTACTTATAAGTCTGAAATACAGAAAGTTAATATCGTTACTCCTACCGTTTCTCTAAACATTTTGAATGCAACAAATAATATTGATAACCAAGCAGGCTATATTCTTAATAATGCTGGTAGTGTTGCTAAAATACAGGCTCAGCTCAATAACCAGTCATCTGGCGAACAAGTAGCCAATCAACCAGTCAAACTTACCCTCGACGATAAGTCGTTGGCAAGTTTATTAACCATCAATAATCAAACTGGCTCATCAAATATTGTTGCTAATACAGATAACAATGGATTGGTTGATTTTAATGTTGTGGTAGGAGGCGGATTAACAGATGCAGAAAAAGAGGCGCTTAGCAAAACAGTATTAACTGCTACCTTAACAGAAACATTAACTGGAAAGCAGCAGCAGGTCAAAATTAAAGTACAATCTATGACCGCCGCTATCTCTTTACTAGGCAGTGCATTAAAACCACTTAATTTAAATGGCGGTGAGAGTCAGATTGAGGTTATTGCAAAGGATAGTAAAGGCAATATTGTAGATGGACAAAAAGTATTCCTTGCTCTTCCAGCCTCTATTGTTCGTCAAG
>NZ_JBPYDC010000966.1:0-756 GCF_051847575.1 Psychrobacter sp. 1U2 | reverse complement strand
ATGAATATTGTGTACGTGCATGGCCTAGATAGCGATGCCAATTCTACTAAAGGGCTTTTATTAGAGCAATATTGTCAACAGCATTACCCTGATATCATAGTACATCGTCCTGATTTAAATCAGTCGCCAGAACAAGTGTTTAGTTACTTAACGGATTTAGTCAGTAAACTTAGCAAGGACGCCAAAACCGTCTTGGTAGGCAGCTCATTGGGCGGATATTTTTCAACGCTCGTCAGCAATCATACTGGCTGTCCTATTTTATTATTAAACCCTAGCACACAGCCGCATATTACTTTACAACGTTTTGAAGACAATAAAAGCGCTGATACTTTAAGAATGGATAACAATGAGGACGAGACGCTTTATACCACTCCTGGTGGCTGGGCGATGACGAAGGCAGACTTACAGTGGTTTGCTCATCATCAATTATTGTCGGTTGCCAATCCAAGTCAGGTCACTGTCATGCTCAAAAAAGACGATGAATTGCTGGATGCCAATTTATCAGCAGCGTTTTACCAGCAGCAAGGTGCGACTGTCACTATACAAGAAGGCGGCGATCATAGGTTTAGTGATTTTGCTAAGCATGTGCCCAAAGTCATTGAAATGGTACAACAGTTAGTCTGAGCCAAGTTAGCTTATAGAGACGACATTATCTGACGTAAGCTACTGACGATTGACGTAAAGAGCGCCATTTTTGGTTATAATGGTTAGATAGAAACAATGATATGTGAATAATAAAGGAAGGCATTTTGAGTC
>NZ_JBPYDC010000965.1:0-756 GCF_051847575.1 Psychrobacter sp. 1U2 | reverse complement strand
CAAATGCTTACGATATTAGTAAAGCGTTGACGCGTGCTTTTGAAAATAACAACTCAAAAGCAGTGGCACTTGATATAAATTCACCTGGTGGCTCTCCGGTACAATCAGATGAGATCTGGCAAACTATGATGAACTTACGTCAGCAGTATCCAGACAAAAAGCTTTATGCGGTGATTGGTGATATTGGTGCGTCAGGCGCTTATTATATTGCATCTGCTGCAGATGAGATTTATGTCAATCCATCAAGCTTAGTAGGCTCGATTGGGGTCATCATGCCAAGCTATAATATTGAAGGCTTAATGGACAAAGTAGGCGTGTCCGATCGTACCATCACCGCAGGCGAGTACAAAGATATTTTAAGCTTGTCGCGTCCGCTTACTACGTTTGAGACACAGCATGTTGAAAACGTACTTGATAATACGCATAAGCACTTTATTAATGCAGTCAAAGAGGGTCGCGGCGATCGTCTTAAAGACCCTGAGGCCAACAATTTGTTTTCGGGGCTGTTTTGGACCGGTGAGCAGTCTATCGCACTGGGACTGGCAGACCGATCAGGTAGCATTGCAAGTTTAGAAAAAGATTTAGAATTAGATAACGTGGTAAATTACACGCCACTAGATCCGTTCCAACTATTCATGGATCGCTTCGCAGTTAAGCTTGGTGCAGGCGTAGGCTCGAGTATCAATCTTGATGTATTGCCACAAGAGGATGGTAATATCGAGATGCGTTAAACGTTCTTTTTTCATTTTGAACGGA
>NZ_JBPYDC010000964.1:0-756 GCF_051847575.1 Psychrobacter sp. 1U2 | reverse complement strand
AGCAGTCTGCAATTGACTGACTCTTATGGCAAAGAAGTACGAGAAGGCGACCGCGTGTTTGTCGAATTAGACGACTCTATTCCGCCAGTATTCTATCCTGCGCCTGCCACGGTAAACCGCGGCGGATTGATCGTTCGAGTGATGGATTCAATCAGCTCTGCGGCGAAGGGTAGTGTGGTTGCAATCAACTTGGGTAGTAACCAAGGGGCTAAACCTGGTGATGTATTGACGGTCTATCGAAAAGGCCCTTTAGTACGCGATACCATGGACAATGACACACCCGTACGCTTGCCAAGCGAGCCTGCTGGTATGGCGATGGTATTTAATACTTTTGATGATATTAGCTATGCTTATATTTTAAGCTCAGAGCTACCCCTGAATGTGGGCGATCAACTGTTGCCACCGCCTTATCTATAGACATTTATACCATTATCTAAGAGTAAGCAGTCATGATGGAACATTCGCCTTCTTTATCAACTGAACAGCGTGCAACCTTGGCACTGTGGTATGAGGTGAATGCGTCATTATCTGCTTATCATAAACTTATTACGTTTTTTAGCGATGCGCAGCTTGCTTGGCAAGCGACGGTAGAAGCATGGCGACAGTTGGGTATTCATCATACTCATCTCAAACGTCATGAGCAGCCAGATCAAACGCTCGCCAATATTGATAAAATTCAGCAGGCGTTGCTAGAAAAACGCTATAGTCTCTTATTCGCTGATCAGCCCGATTACCCCTCCCAGCTTTTACAGATAT
>NZ_JBPYDC010000963.1:0-756 GCF_051847575.1 Psychrobacter sp. 1U2 | reverse complement strand
GCCGGGACAGATGCGTACTATTTATCATGACCATGAACGCTTTTTGGAGACCTACTTTACTGAGTATCCAGGCTACTACTTTACTGGTGATGGGGTACAACGCGATGAAGACGGGCATTATTGGATTACCGGCCGCGTCGATGATGTACTTAATGTCTCAGGGCACCGTCTGGGCACTGCAGAAGTTGAAAGTGCAGTAGACGCTCATCCTTCTACGGTTGAAGCCGCTGTCGTCGGTATGCCGCATGACATTCGCGGCGTAGGTATTGCTGCCTTTATTATTCTCAGTATAGGAGAGGTTGCAAGCGATCAGCTAAAAGCTGAGCTAAATCGCCATGTGCGCACCGAGATTGGACCAATTGCCAATTTAGATGCTATCTATGTCGTTGAGGCTCTACCCAAAACCCGATCTGGTAAGATTATGCGTCGCATCTTACGTAATATCGCTGCAGGGCAGTATGTTGGGCTTGGTGACCTGTCAACCCTTGCTGATAGCTCGGTCATCAACAAGATAATTGATGTGGTCAAAGCAGAACGCGAGGCAAAACACTGTTAGTAAGCAACTGTTAGTAAGCAATAAAATAGCGAACCATAATTATAAACAGGATTCATAAGTATGGTTCGCGCGCAACTTTACTAGACAAACATCAAATATCACAAAAGTCATGCTGTTTTTAATAGCATGACTTTTTAATATAGACAGCATGACAAAAACATAAAGACTCGTTTTTAATGAGGTTTTAATCGTTGCCAAAT
>NZ_JBPYDC010000962.1:0-757 GCF_051847575.1 Psychrobacter sp. 1U2 | reverse complement strand
CCACTCAGGCTTGTTATTAGAATCACGGAACGCTTCTAATAATTTGAGACGCTTAGACATCTTTTTAAGCTTAGTCTCAGAGCCTGTCTGCGGAATAGCTTCACGCAGCTCATCAATCTCTAAATCTAGATCGATGTCTTTTAATAGATCTTGTACGGCTTCAGCACCCATCTTGGCGACAAACTCATCACCAAACTCTTCAAGCGCTTTATAGTAGTCTTCATCATCAAGCAGCTGATATTTCTCTAAACTAGTTAGACCTGGCTCAGTGACGATATAGCTTTCAAAATACAATACGCGTTCAATATCGCGCAAAGTCATATCCAACAACAAACCAATACGGCTTGGCAACGATTTTAAAAACCAAATATGCGCAACTGGGCTAGCAAGGTCAATATGACCCATGCGATCACGACGAACTTTAGCGGTAGTGACTTCAACGCCGCACTTTTCACAGATTACGCCTTGGAACTTACGACGTTTGTATTTACCACATAAGCATTCGAAATCTTTAACTGGACCAAATATTTTGGCACAGAACAGACCGTCACGCTCAGGCTTGAAAGTACGATAGTTAATCGTTTCAGGCTTTTTAACTTCACCATGCGACCATGATTTAATAACATCAGGTGACGCTAAGGTAATTTGAATACTATCAAACTCACGATTACCGCTAGCGGTAGGGCTTTGCATAATATCGAGTAAATCTTTCAAGTTGCTTCTCCGTTATCTTTATAATCATCTGGCCGCGTTATAC
>NZ_JBPYDC010000961.1:0-758 GCF_051847575.1 Psychrobacter sp. 1U2 | reverse complement strand
AAAAGCACGATTGGTCGTGGTAAACATCAGCGCTAGACGCTCTACTAAACTTGGATAGCGCGCAGCAACGATCTGTGCAATCATACCGCCCATAGAAGCGCCGAGCAGATGTGTACTACCAAGATTCAAGGCCTTGATTAGGCGTACAGTATCTTCTGCCATATCGGTTAGGTTGTAAGCAACCTGTTGGCTCTTGTTGGACAGCCCCGTTTGCAAACGCAGCATCATCTTAAGCTGGCTTACACGTGGCAAACCCTCAATCTGAACTTTAGAAGACAGACCAATATCACGATTGTCAAAACGAATCACAAAAAAACCAGCATCAATCAGACGTTTTATAAAGTCATCTGGCCAAAACACCATTTGCGAGCCAAGACCCATTACCATAAGTAGGGGCGGATGAGTAGGATTCCCACCAGCTTCGACACATAGGTTAATACCATCACCGATATCAATCATGGCTTGATAAAGATGATCGCTCAGATCTGACGCTCGCCAGTTATGCTCACCAAGCGTTTCCCAAGCTGGTGTAGGGTAGCTGTATGCTGAATCAACAGGCATTGGAAAACTATCAGAAACATCAGGTAAGCCTGTTACCTCAGATTTGTCCCTAATTTGTGTGTCTATAGGCTTGTTTGAGCCAAAATAAGGGGTGGTGTCATCAGAATAATTCGAATTCGTCATGGGATATCCTAGTTAGCGTTCTGTAAATCTAGACTTCCATCATCTCAAAATCTAACTTACCAACACCGCATTCA
>NZ_JBPYDC010000960.1:0-758 GCF_051847575.1 Psychrobacter sp. 1U2 | reverse complement strand
ATAAACCGTGTGCTACCGTTCTAAGCATGTCAAAAATAACATCGCTCAAATAAAGCTACACAGATAAAGAATAATGACAGTTATGTCACCTTTATCGATAATGGCTGAAAATACACTTAAATTATTATATTAACTATAGGTAAGGTCATGAATAAGTTATTGAGACAAAAATAATAAACATACGGTAAAATCAAACAATACGGTAATATCTAACCGTTTGATTTTACTTGCAATATTATATTGTCCAGCAGTATTGATAACGAATTATACGAGCTTTGAGACATCAATCACTTATAATGTAAATGACATCGCACCTCATAAGATCGAATTATACAATCGTTGCAACGTCTCGCTAAAAAGTATCAAACGTAATTTATAGTAAATGTACGCATCATTATTAAATAGCTAGGCGTTATAACCGGAGGCCATAGTAAATGGGAAGTTTCATGACAAAACATTCTCTTTCTAGTTGACTTTATAGGGCTTATAAGGCCATTATTCAAGTAAAGTTAATTAAAGAGTGATAAAACTTAACAATTGAGTAATAGACGGTCAAAAACAGCTATTATATTCATATAAACGAATAAAGTCTATTTTATCGCCAGTCAGGCGGTACTATGTCAATATTTTTCGAAAAGGCCCTATTTTTGAGAAAGTTCTACGGCGTAGCGTTAAGCAGGGTTATCGATATCGATAAATGTCACTGGTAGTCCAAAGTGCTGAGCAACCATCTCCCCAAGCGCCTGAATACCACCTCG
>NZ_JBPYDC010000959.1:0-759 GCF_051847575.1 Psychrobacter sp. 1U2 | reverse complement strand
ACATGAGACCAATGGTTTTAACCGCTGGCAAGTAACGCAGATGCTAGTCAATCGTATTTTACTGCAAGGTCAGGGCGCTAAAAGCAATCCGGAAGTGTATCTGCAAGCATTGGCACAGACATTACCAACGCTAGCCACTGATGATGCCATGTTGGCTGCACGCTTGCTCGATATTCCGTCGGCGCAAGAGTTGGCCTCTGCCATTCACAAAAACTATGATCCGGTATTGATTAAAGAGCAGCGTGAAGGCTTGTATCGCCAAGTGGCGGAGTCGCTAGCGGAGCAGTGGACAACGCTATATGAACAACTACCGCTACAGTCCTATGAAGATAACTCTGAGGCTCGCGGGAAGCGCGCATTGCGTAACGTAGTATTAGATATGGCATTGACTGCCAAAGTTACAGGCGCAGCTGAATGGGCGCAGCAGCAGTATGATAATGCTAGCTGTATGACCGAACGCTTTGGTGCTTTAAAGGCGATGGTCAATTATCAGGTCGCAAAGGCTGATGAGTATTTGGCAGATTTTTATAATCGCTTTCAAGCAGACGATTTAGTGATTGATTTGTGGTTCAGTGTGCAAGCCGCTGCTGACAATGTGAATACGGATAAGATTAACGATCTGCTGACTCATGCAGATTTCGATTGGAATACGCCCAATCGTGTGCGCTCAGTAATTAGTGCTTTTGCTTCGCAGCCAACTATACTTTGGACGCCAGACGGTTTAGATATCTATACCAATGTTATTCAAAGGTTGGATGA
>NZ_JBPYDC010000958.1:0-760 GCF_051847575.1 Psychrobacter sp. 1U2 | reverse complement strand
TGTATCACATGATGATGATGCCAGTCTCTAGCCGTCAAAATATTCAAAAGCTATTACAAGGTTGTGATGTTGGTATCGATCATATTGTTTTTGATGCAGTAACAAGTGCTGAATATAGCCTAATGAGTGAAGAGCGCCAGCAAGGTGTCTGTCTAGTAGATATAGGCGCGAGTACCACTAGTATTTGTGTATATAAAGAAAATAAACTTATTTTTACTCACTGTATAGCCAGTGGTAGTCATGAAGTAACCATGGATATCTCAGCCGATATCGGTATTTCTATGATAGAAGCTGAAAAGCTCAAAAAATCACATGGCACAGTAGATATAAATAGTATGGATCCAAGCTCGTTCTTTATCTTTAAACCGCAAGGTTCAGGTGACGAAGTTAATGTTAGTCTTTATAATCTAGCGCGCATTATTGAGGCACGTTATGTACAGATATTTACTGAAGTCGTACGACAACTTCATGAAGCCGAGTTATTAGGATATATTGATCGAGGTATTGTGCTTAACGGTGGTGGTAGTACTATTAAAGGTATGATACCTTTTGCTAAAAGGCTATTAAAAATGCCTGTAGTGTTATCCAACACTCATCCTGCTATTAGTGCTTATAACCATTTCGATAATGAGGAATCGTTTAAGCAGTTAAGTATGCAGGTAAATAATCGTGCTTATCAAACGGCATTTGGTACTTTGCTCTATAGTCAAAGTGAGCAATTTCGTCATAGTGAGCAAAGTGAACCCGATGCCATTAAAAG
>NZ_JBPYDC010000957.1:0-760 GCF_051847575.1 Psychrobacter sp. 1U2 | reverse complement strand
CTGATAAAAAAGCTAAAATAGTACCTGATAAGATAAAAGTCTCAGGGGTTATTTTAATAGATAAGCCTTACGGTATGACATCACAGCAAGTGGTATCGAAAGTGAAATATCTTTTTAAATCGCCAAACCATAATAGTAAAAAAGCGGGTCATACTGGTACGCTTGATCCCATGGCCACTGGCTTGTTACCTATCTGTCTGGGTGAGGCTACCAAATTTAGCCACTATCAATTGGATGCCGATAAAACTTATCAAGCGACTATCTTGCTTGGTAGTCAGACTGATACTGGTGATGCGGAGGGTCAGATTGTTAAAACAATGTCTGTGCCAAAGTTTGATGAGGTAGAGTTAGAAAAAATTGCCCAGCAGTTTTTGGGCGCTCAGCAGCAAATACCACCCATGTATTCGGCGCTAAAAAAGGACGGCAAAAAACTTTATGAGTATGCACGGGCTGGTATTGAAGTAGAGCGTTTACCAAGAAATATCGTCATCAAGTCAATTGATTTAAAAGCACTTGATAACGAACAAATACAGTTGACGGTTACTTGCACCAAAGGCACCTATGTACGCGTGCTTGGTGAAGACAT
The DNA here is from genome assembly GCF_051847575.1 of Psychrobacter sp. 1U2. Classification (NCBI taxonomy): domain Bacteria; kingdom Pseudomonadati; phylum Pseudomonadota; class Gammaproteobacteria; order Moraxellales; family Moraxellaceae; genus Psychrobacter; species Psychrobacter sp. 1U2. Next base: position 174 of record NZ_JBPYDC010000957.1, on the reverse strand, counting down.
CGCTAAAACGATAGGTACATTAGGGCATCTGACAGCACTGCGGCGCTTGCAAGTCGGTAAATTCGATATTGATAATGCGCTTAGCTTGACCGCATTAGAAGAACAAGCATTGGATAATCGTCAAGCACAGTTAATGCCAGTGGATGCATGTATCGATATCGATATGAAGCTGAC
>NZ_JBPYDC010000956.1:0-760 GCF_051847575.1 Psychrobacter sp. 1U2 | reverse complement strand
ACTGGCTTTACCATTAGTCTTGCTGTCCGACACGCTTTTTTGATTGGACGTCCATTTGTCAGCGGTATCTGCTGCTGACTTTTGACGATTGCGCCCGCGACCACGCTGAGATTTTTTGTAAGCGCCGCGGCGAATACTTTCATCAAAGTCATCGATCGCTTGCTGCTGCTGACGCTCAGATAGAGTCTGATAAGTCTGCCACCAGTCGCCCATACCATTGGTCGACTCTGATAATGGATGCTCAGCATCCCCGCACTGCTCACGCAATAACAAAAAGTCAAAACCAGCACGAAAGCGTGGATGTTCAGAAAGCTGAACGATTTGCTTGTTGCGCGGAGCAGCAAGCTTTGGCTGCAATATCCAAATATCACGGATAAATTGCTCAGCAAACTTTGGAATCGCAGTCTTAATACGTTGGCGATCAATAACCTTACCAGCCGCATACATCTGTGCTTCTGCAAAAGGCATGTTACGCTTTTTGGCTTTTTCTAGCTGATGTAAGTAGTTTTCCCATAATAGAGCTGCATAGAAAAATGCGGGATTGATGCTTTTGCCCGCGGCAATGCGTTTATCCGTATTGATGGCGACTTGTTTGACTAAAGCGCTTGGCTCAGATGGCGGATAGATAACCAAGCTGTCAATCGCACCCGATTCAAACAATAGCGGCAACAATGGTACTAAATAGCCGCCAGTAAACATCTTCTGGGTTTCATCATAAAGGCGATGCGGCGATATTTGCTCAAGCAATGCCCAATTATCA
>NZ_JBPYDC010000955.1:0-760 GCF_051847575.1 Psychrobacter sp. 1U2 | reverse complement strand
GGTACGCTCAAGCTACTTTGCCGATCGTCAGTATTACGGCGAGGACTGCCCTGCGCCGGTTCGTAGCAAAAAGGCATTGGCAGCTGAAGGTAAGCTTGGCTGCTAGTCTATGATTGACTATGCTAGTGATAGAAAGTTAGTTATACATAAAAAAGAGACCTACTATTGGTCTCTTTTTTATTGGATTTTTATAAAAACCATACTACTTTTTCATACAGCGATTCTAATGAGCCTTAGAACTTGAAAACTAACTTATTGAAAAATTAAACTATTAGTCAATTTTTCTACTCAAAGTGACTACATTAGTACGTTAAGATAGTGCTATATTTTGCATTAATAAATGATGCTAACTCTCTTACCCTCTTATTAATGAAGGACTAACTAATGAGCAGCGAATTTACCCCACAAGATGGCTCTTGCTCCTGCTATAGCAATACCTATACGATCACCCATACGCCTATTGCGCGCTTTATTTGCCACTGCACTATTTGTCAGGATTACACAGGAAAGGCATATAACGATGTTACAGTTTTGCTAAAATCGGATATTAGCGAATTAGAGATAAATAAAACGCGTTTTCGCCGCTGGAAACTACCGCCGAATATTAGCCGCGGCCTTTGTAAATATTGTCACAAACCCAGTATAGAAATGGCGGTAGGCGGTAACCTTGTATTAGTACCGACGGACAACTACCCAGATATCGACGCCTTGCCTCAGCCGTCTATGCATCTGTTTTATCATCGCCGCGTTAGAAATGCGG
>NZ_JBPYDC010000954.1:0-760 GCF_051847575.1 Psychrobacter sp. 1U2 | reverse complement strand
CTAATGTCTTGGCAGGTTTGTCAGTATCAGTTGCTGGATTTTCATTAGTCGCTGTTGCAGTATCAGTAGAGTTTGAGCAGCCAATCAATCCAAGAGCGGTGCTGATAGCAGCACCATATAGGCTTAAGCGTAGGGTAGAAGCAATAGTCATTATTAGATTAACTCATAAGTTGTATCAATTCCAAAAACCAGATTCATCAAGCCTAATCATAGTAGTGCTTGCACTCGTCTTCGTGATCTTTGATCTTTAAAGTAGTATTGGAGAATGCAGATTGGTCCGTTCAATGCTATGTTGATGTCAAAATAGCAGGTTAACAATAAAGCAATCGTTCCGTCGATCGTTATGTATAGGAGCTGAATTCTATGTAACCCCTATATTATGACAGTAATGTAAGTTATCGCAATAAAAAATTAAAGCGCATTCGTCATAGGTATTATTAAACAATGCTGTGGCACTTTTATAAAGCAATATAAAGCGGTTTTTAGCCATTACGTTATAAAAAATACACAAATTCAAAAAGACACAAAAAAAGATGCCATGTAGACATCTTTTTTATTATTTCACATTACACTCAAAACTTATGCCAAGGTATCACCAACGACACAGTCATCAGGCAGGGTAACGACCGTTAAACCTGTTTTGGGATCACCAGTCGACAACACCATGCCTTCTGAAACACCAAACTTCATCTTTCGCGGGGCAAGATTGGTCACACAAATTACTTTCTTATCAGCCAACTGTTCAGGCTCATAAAACTTA
>NZ_JBPYDC010000953.1:0-761 GCF_051847575.1 Psychrobacter sp. 1U2 | reverse complement strand
ATTCAATAACTTGGCTCATTATGCCTGTGCTGTCAAAGATGTACTAATTAATTAATACGCCTTAGTCATTTTTATTTATTTATTTTGATTAAATATTGGTTACTGTTTAGTTGTTTATACTCAATTAAAAAACAAACGTTCTTAATATAAGGCAGTGTTTGTTGAATTTAGTTCACAGATAACTTGCATTACTGCTGTTTGAAAGAGTATATTCAAACAATTTATTTATATTTGTTTTCTTGCATGCTTGACCTAAAGTGGTCAAAACATTACTCTTGTTCTGCATTGCATATTAAAAATATTATATTGATAAAAACTTTAAAGGGAATTAAGAGTTTGCCAATTGTGTTTATGGTTTAGGTATGAACCTGTGCATATATTGGTAAACTTCTTATCATTTACATAGGATGTAATAATGCAAAAATCACTCTTCAAACTTACTTTGTTGGCTACGGTTATTTTAGGTATTAGCGCTTGTAGCGGCGACAACAAAACCACTGATGAATCCGCTGCCAGCTCAGATGCCAAAGCAGCTAAAACATTGCTTTATTGCTCAGAAGGCAGCCCTGCTGGCTTCGATCCAGCACAGTATACTTCTGGTACTGACTTTGATGCCAGCGCCTACCCTATCTATAACGGCTTGGTAGAATTCAAAAGAGCTGACACCGAGATTCAACCAGGGCTGGCTGAAAGCTGGGATATTAGCGAAGATGGCAAAACCTATACCTTTAATCTACGTAAAGGGGTCAAATTTGGCAAAA
>NZ_JBPYDC010000952.1:0-761 GCF_051847575.1 Psychrobacter sp. 1U2 | reverse complement strand
TTTGCGGGTGGCAAAGCTGACGGGCACCATACGCGCAAACTCATAAATATAAAGGTAAGACTCTTCACCGGGGTTATGTTTTTCATCTTCTTCAAGGCGGATAGCCCCAATTTTGGCCAAATCTGAAAGCATCTCATTTTCTTCAGCAGTCAGACCACAATCAGTAACCCCAAACCCTGTCATAAAACCATTCGCCCACTGTTTCAAAGCAATGACACGTTCGTATAAGCTATGTTCGTCATCAGGGACAAGTGGCATATATGCATAGGCATCGTCTTTGTCTTTTAGCTGAAATACTGTATCTTCGCCCTCCTCTGCCAATAAGGTTAGCGCCGCGTCTGGCAATGGTGCAAAACTTAGCTCTGCAAGGACAGTCGCCCATTCTTGCTCACTAGGAGCATTGCATGCTGTCATCAAGCCTGTCATCAAACCATGTAGCTCACTAATGCTAACATCAGTCCAATCTTCAATGGTATTTGACCAAGTATTCCAGCCTGAGATGTTGTCATTCATAACTATCGTCCTATCAATTAGTCGGTACTTATTCATTTAAAATAGCTGTAATTTCATACTATTTATAAGATTACAGCCAATAAAAGCAAAAAATGGAGCACAATACGTGCAATTACTTTGTTGATATAGATATTATGCGGTCACCTATGGCATTATTAAACGTAACGAAGAAAATTCCTCCACACATTACTTGTTAAGGATAATAACTGACTATGTACGATCAACTCAAAAACTTAGAAAAAATGATA
>NZ_JBPYDC010000951.1:0-761 GCF_051847575.1 Psychrobacter sp. 1U2 | reverse complement strand
ATTTCAAACTGCATGGCGCATTATTTATGCACGCAGCACGAGATGAAGAATTTGCTGAAAAGCTAACTTCTGCCCTAGCAATTGTCGCTCCCAACTTAGCTATTTACTGCTTGGCAGACACAACAATTGATCATGCAGCAAAAAATGCTGGGTTACATAGAGTGCATGAGTTTTATGCAGATCGTGATTACGACGATGAAGGAAATCTTGTGTTTGTGCGCAAGATCAAGCCACTTGATCCTAAGATTGTGGCACAAAAAGTATTACGTGCCTGCCAGCATAATGAAGTAGAGTCAATTAATGGCCAGCTATTAACGGTTAAATTCGATTCTGTATGTATTCACAGTGACACTCCAGGCGCCCTTTCACTGATAAAAGCAGTACGAGCAGCTCTTGATAACGCGGGTATCGAGGTAGCGGCTCCTTAACTTTCATTAATAATAATTTCAAGGAAGAAGGAAAATCATCATGAAAAATCTCGAAATTGAAGAATTAACTATTGCTGATATGCAGACGCACCTTAAGAATGGATCGCTTACTGTTCGAGGTCTGGTTGAAGCATACCTCGACCGAATCGAAGCCATTGACAGATCTGGTCCTACTCTTAACTCTATCATTACTATTAATCCACTCGCGCTCGATGAAGCCGATCGCCTTGATTCACATTTTGCAGAAACAGGAGAGTTTGTTGGGGCGTTGCATGGCGTACCGGTGCTTGTAAAAGATCAGATAGAAACCAAAGATATGATGACGACCTTTGG
>NZ_JBPYDC010000950.1:0-761 GCF_051847575.1 Psychrobacter sp. 1U2 | reverse complement strand
TGGATTGCAGCGATGGTATTGTAGGCGAATTTTTTTCACATTATGTACATAGTTTAGATACTTCAAAAAGAATGTAAGGCTGCTTGGTTGAATGTCTCACAGCCTCAGGTAAATTGTGCTATGTATAGAAAACCATATACAAAAAATAGACTAAAACGGAATTTCTAATCATCATGTACTTACGTCAAAGCAAGACTAAAATTTTTAGCACACTGCTCGCTATTTTTTGTCTTACACTATCATTACCTAGCAGTGCAGCAGACTCATTGATTGATGCTATCAAAAATGCTGAAAATGAATTAGATGCTCGTATCGGTCTAGCTGTGCACGATTTAGAGACCGAACAACGCTGGGAGTATAAAGCTGATGAACGTTTTCCTTTGAGTAGTACCTTTAAAACTCTCGCTTGTGCTAATGTCCTTCATAACGTTGATATGGGCCAAGAAAAAATAGATAGAATCGTAAGGTTCTCTAAAAGCAATCTGGTTACGTACTCTCCTGTCACAGAAAATCAGGTAGGCAAGAAAGGTATGTCTCTTGAAGCGTTGTGTCAGGCAACGCTGTCAACCAGTGACAATTCAGCGGCTAATTTTATTTTGCAAGCCATCGGCGGACCTCAGTCTCTCACTCAGTTTTTGCGTTCCATTGGTGATGATAAAACGCGACTTGATCGCTGGGAAACCGAACTGAATGAAGCAAAACCTAAGGATAAAAGAGATACCACCACACCAATAGCAATGATCGCGACACTTGAAAAGTTA
>NZ_JBPYDC010000949.1:0-761 GCF_051847575.1 Psychrobacter sp. 1U2 | reverse complement strand
CTTTGCGAAATATACTGTTTATTGGTACTGAGATTTAATCAATACACGCGTTAACTACTATCTAAATACGCTTAAATTTGATAATCATGTACAGCATCTATAAATACTTTGGCACGATCTGGGTTGACCCACTGAGTAATACCATGACCGAGGTTTGCTATATAGCCTGTTTTGTCTCCACTAGCATAAGCACCATCTAGCATCATTTTGACTTCTGCCTGAATGGTCTCGGGTGAACCATATAGAGTAGCTGGATCCAAGTTACCTTGAATTGCCTTACTACCCTGTAGCTTTTTATGCTTTTTAGTAAGATGACGCTGGCTTTCAGTCAAAACTTGACGAGCACGATCGAGCGGCATGGTCCAATCCAACCCTAAGGCATCAGCCTCACTGTCCGCTTGAATATCTAGCCAAAGACCACCCCCCTTGGTAAATAAGACCACTGGAATCTCCGGATGGCGTATTTTCAGCTCTGCTACGATACGCTTGTTATATTGATGAGAAAAGTCTATAAACTGACGATGACCAAGCGCTCCGCCCCAACTATCAAATATCTGTAGAATCTGCGCTCCAGCTACGACTTGCGCATCTAAATAGTCAATCACAGACATCGCTAACTTGTCTAATAACTGATGTAAAAATTCAGGATTACTGTATAAAAACCCTTTCGTATAGCGATAATCTTTTGAGCTACCACCTTCAATCATATAAGTAGCAAGTGTCCATGGGCTACCAGAAAAGCCAAATAATGGCACTTGTCC
>NZ_JBPYDC010000948.1:0-762 GCF_051847575.1 Psychrobacter sp. 1U2 | reverse complement strand
AACTTGCTTGGTGATCTATAGACCAAACTTTTTTAATGCTAATCACACTACGAGCATAGTTTTTGTCTTGCATCAGGGCGAAACAGTGCTTCGCTTTATCCTCTAATATCCCTCGTTCCTCTTCGAATATTATAAATTGGCGTTTATTCTTTTCCGATATGGCTATCTTCTTGACAGCCTTGGCTTTAAATTTGCCATTTTATGTTCTGATTTTTTTGTCATGACAAACTCCGGTTAATACGCTTAGTTTAGCAATTTTAATTGTAAAGTTTCTTCAGCATAGCTCAAACAGCATCTTTTCATACAACACACTAATGACGTTTGGATGCTTTCACATATATTCTTTTTTTTAATCTCTAATTACAAGTTCAATTGTAATTTTAATCAATCAGTTTCTTATGAAATTAACTTTACAGATATTAGCTGTGCTTATATATGCTATTAATTTATAACGTTTGACTGTGACTTTTCAGCAACATATATTAGAGAAAAACAAGTAAAACCTATTAAATATAGCCATCTCCCATAGGGTGTAGCCAAATATACTTTAGTAAGTGTATTAGGATTTTTAATATAATTTTTAAGTAATTTAGAAACAAGGAAACGTTCAAAATGAAAATTTATAACCACGAAAATCAAATGCTTCATTATCCGAAAAGCTATTTTTCTCGAGGGAAAATGCGTCAGCCGCAAGAAAAGCCTGAGCGTTTGACTGAGCTTCTAAAAGCACCAGAAGCTCTAAACTTGAAAATCACGATGGCT
>NZ_JBPYDC010000947.1:0-762 GCF_051847575.1 Psychrobacter sp. 1U2 | reverse complement strand
ACCGCCAGTTTTTGCAGCAGTATCCCGCCTATCAAAATCAGCTAAAATTGATTCAAATTGCTTGTCCTAGTCGCCTAGATCTGCCCGTTTATCAGCAGCTCTATGACGATGTTAGACAGACTGTCCATGAGGTAAATCAGCAATTTTCACCGATTGGGGTGCAATCAGATGCTTTCAAAATTGACGATTTAGAAGACTGTAAACTTGATACTTTCGGCTCTACAAACAATTGGCAGGCGATTACCTATAGTGAAAACGTGTTAAGTCATGGAGAATTGATGGCAGCGTTTTGGTACAGCGATATTGGCTGGGTAAATTCGCTCAAAGACGGCATGAACCTAGTCGCCAAAGAGTATATTGCTGCACAAAATCCAGACAATCCTGGAGTACTGCTACTCTCTGATTATGCAGGAGCGGCCGAGCAAATGCAGGCAGCGGTTATTATCGACCCGCACAATCCAAAGAGCATTGTAAAAGGTCTAAAAACCGCTCTAACAATGCCCTTAAAAGAGCGTAAGTCTCGCTATCAGACGTTATTGCAAGGTCTTTGGGAGTATGACTTACAAGCTTGGCAGCAAGATTTTTTAGAGGATTTATACCGATGATATTTTGTCGTTGGTTTATGATTAATAACATTTAACCCATGCTAGTCCTTGGGCGCAGTCCCAATAGCTTATTTATAAAAATAATTAGGGAACCCTTATGCTAGACGCAAAAGATACTTTATTACAGGACATTAAAGCCGCTATAAGAGACGTGATA
>NZ_JBPYDC010000946.1:0-763 GCF_051847575.1 Psychrobacter sp. 1U2 | reverse complement strand
AGGACAGTGATCGCTTAATTGAGGAGCAAGCGCTCAGTAAAGACAAACAGCTGAACCATATCAAACAGTTAGCAGGGCCAGGTAAGCTGACTAAGCGCTTACAAATTGATCGCGATTTGTACGGCGCGCCTATTGCCTTTGAGTCTGGCGTTTGGATTGAGGATGATGGTTGTCAGCCGCCATTAACATTACGTCCTCGTATTGGTATTGATTATGCTGGTGAGGCCAAAGACTGGCTACTGCGCTACGTGTGGACAGATCATCCGTCATTATCAAAAAAGTAAGGCATGCTAGCGCTTTGTATTATCTACATCAACACTCGGAGATTAACAAATGTATAAACTAACGGTTTTTATTCCAGATAGTGCTTTGGAATCAGTTAAAGCGGCGCTATTTGCCGCCGGTGCTGGTACTATTGGTAATTATGAGCAGTGCTGCTGGCAAGTGCAAGGGATGGGGCAGTTTATGCCGACTGCTGGCAGCAATCCGCACATTGGCGCACAGGATACGTTAGAGCAGGTGAGTGAGTGGCGCATTGAAATGGTGGTTAAAACATCAATCATCAAAGAGGTGATCAATGCATTAAAGCAGGCACACCCATATGAGACGCCTGCCTATGATGTGATAGAGGTGCTAGACTTTTAGTACGAGCAAGATTTGTACTTTTTGAGGTTAGTTCCTCTTAAAGCTAACTGTCTTTGGTTTTGAGGGTCTTTTTATGTTTTTTATAGATGTTGATGAGGTAAATTGTCATCAACAATAT
>NZ_JBPYDC010000945.1:0-763 GCF_051847575.1 Psychrobacter sp. 1U2 | reverse complement strand
ACTTGGTTGATAAGCAAAAAGATATCGACGTGAAGTTTGCTGAGAAAAAACGCAAACTAACGGCAGGTGACGATCTACAACATGGCGTACAAAAAATTGTTAAAGTATATTTAGCGGTTAAACGTCGTATTCAGCCTGGTGATAAGATGGCTGGCCGTCATGGTAACAAAGGTGTGGTATCACGAATTATGCCAGTTGAAGACATGCCTTATGACGAGCATGGTAATACCGTTGACATCGTATTGAACCCGCTAGGTGTACCATCGCGTATGAACATCGGTCAGGTATTAGAGACACACTTAGGTATGGCAGCAAAGGGCTTGGGCGATAAGATCGACGGTATGCTTAAAGCACAAGCAGCTATGGCTGATCTACGTGATTTCTTAGATCAAATCTATAACAAAGTTGGCGGCGAAGGCGTTGATCTTGATAGCTTATCTGATGAAGATATCATGACGCTAGCAGGTAATTTACGTGAAGGTGTACCGATGGGTACAGCAGTATTTGACGGCGCTCATGAACATCAAGTCAAAGATTTACTTGAGCTTGCTGGTTTATCAAGAGATGGTCAGCAAACATTATATGATGGTCGTACAGGTCAGAAGTTTGATCGTAAAGTGACAGTCGGTTATATGTATATGCTTAAACTTAACCACTTGGTTGATGACAAGATGCATGCGCGTTCAACGGGTTCTTACTCATTAGTCACGCAGCAGCCGCTAGGTGGTAAGGCTCAGTTTGGTGGTCAGCGCTTCGGTGAGAT
>NZ_JBPYDC010000944.1:0-764 GCF_051847575.1 Psychrobacter sp. 1U2 | reverse complement strand
TCGACACGTACTGGCTCACCAAGTTTTTCAATAATGACGTCAATGGTATCAACGGTTGGTTGGCGTAAACGTAAGGTAACGTCGTAATAGCCTACTGCTTGCGCAGCATCTAAAGCAGTCTGGCGCAAACGTGGTAAAGCTGCGGTAAAATCAGCAACAGATTGTACAGTTGTATCATCAAGCGCAGCTTTAATATTGTTAATCGGTTGGCTATCTTCATCAGCTTTGATAAGTTTTGGCTGCGTATCGTCTGTATTTTCAGCGCTACTACCATCTGTCTGCTGTAAATAAACGCTGGTTTCTACATGTGGTAGAGCCATGGCGCCTCCATTAAACAAACGACTATATAAGCGTTTAACAATGTTGCTACTATTACGTGCCCGTGAGCTAGGTTTGGATGCTTGTACGATGCTATCGGTCACTGCTTGAGTTTCTGTTGCTACTTGATAGTCAGGTAAATAATCATCAGGGTTTAAAGCTTCTGTTTGCTCGCCTGACTGCTCTATCGTTTCATCTACTATAGGCAGCTTACCCGTACTTGCATCAGCCTTAGTATCAGCTATAGTATCGTCAGTACCTGTTACTGGATCACGTTCTTGCTGCGCAAGCGTCTGTACAGGACTCTGTTGGCTACTATCTACACCATTGCTACTGACTGCATCACTAACCTCAATCGGGCGTGACATAATCTCATCAGATTCAGCATTCTCATTCTTACTTTCTAGTCGTCCAAGAGTATCCAGATTGGTCGGTGCTGGTAAGCT
>NZ_JBPYDC010000943.1:0-764 GCF_051847575.1 Psychrobacter sp. 1U2 | reverse complement strand
GTTCATACTATTCATCGCAAGCATTGATTAAAGAGACTTAACCATGACAAAACATTATGACTATACCGCCATTGGTGGCGGTAGCGGCGGCATTGCCTCAATCAACCGCGCGGCAAGCTATGGCAAAAAATGCGCTATTATCGAAGCGGAGCAGTTAGGCGGTACTTGCGTCAATTGGGGCTGTGTGCCCAAAAAGGTCATGTGGTACGGCGCGCAAGTGGCCGAAGCCATCGAAAAATATGCGCCTGATTACGGTTTTGATGTCGAGTTAAAGGGCTTTGATTTTCAAAAGCTAGTCAACAGTCGCCAACAATATATCCAAAACATTCACCGCGCTTATGATAATAACTTGGCCAAAAATGGCGTGGAAGTGATAAAAGGCTTTGCCAAGTTTGTCGATACCAATACGGTCGAAGTCAATGGCGAGCATATCACGGCTGATCATATTTTGATCGCAACGGGCGGTCATCCTATTAAACCAAATATTAAAGGTGCAGAATACGGTATTGATTCTGACGGTTTTTTTGCCTTAAATGCTTTGCCAAAACGGGTAGCCATCGTCGGGGCAGGATATATCGCCGTTGAAATCGCTGGCGTGCTCAACAGCTTGGGTGCTGAGGTGCATCTGTATGTCCGTCAACACTCGCCGCTACGCTCCTTTGACCATACCATCGTGGAGACCTTGCTGATAGAGATGGAGCAGGATGGCATTCAATTGCACACCGATACCACACTAACGGAAGTCCATAAAAAAGAAGATGGCT
>NZ_JBPYDC010000942.1:0-764 GCF_051847575.1 Psychrobacter sp. 1U2 | reverse complement strand
CCATCAAGCTGCGTAACTAAAATATCCCAGGTTTAACTGTACGGATTTGATAGCGGAGGTCAGACAATTTGAAAAAAGTAGCATTTACACTATCATTTTAATCACTTACGGTATTATTATTATCTGAACTTATAAAAGCATTATTTATCATTAACTTAACGTATTAATTTGAATTCTGGTGGGCGCACCAATCATTTATTTAAAACAATGTATTTAGACATAACCTCGCATTACCTCAAGCCCTTTAAGCATTATCACACCTGGCTCTCAGTTTACTTACTAATTAACACCTCTTTTAAGCCGCCCAAAGCTGTCTTGTGTCTTTGACAGACTAAGTCTCTAAGAGCGATTGGGTGACTCACAACTGTATTATGTAGATAAAAAAAATAGTTATGTAGACAAAGAAGCAGCCCCTCTATATTTTGACCACATAGCGACCAACTGACTGTCCCTCTAGCATCAACTGATAAATTGCTTTGATATCTTCGAGCGCAATTTCATTAGTGATACTTGCTAGTGTCTCTACCTTCCATTCATCAGCGAGTTTATTCCAAGCCGCTTGCTTCTTGTCAAGCTTGCACTCGACAGAATCAATACCGATTAATCTGACACCTCGTAAAATAAATGGGAATACGTTGGTATTTAATTCATGTGAAGCGGTCAATCCACAGCACGTTGCGACACCATCGTATTTTATATACTTCAAAGCATTAGCTAAGATGTCACCGCCGACTGTATCAACCACCCCAGCATATCTCTCAGCC
>NZ_JBPYDC010000941.1:0-764 GCF_051847575.1 Psychrobacter sp. 1U2 | reverse complement strand
ATAGAGTACGCCTTCAAGACCTGTGACGTTTACCGCTGCATCAGCACGGGCTTGGACAATAGATTTTGCATGATAAGCAACACCCAAATCGGCATTGGCCATCATGGGTAAGTCATTTGCACCGTCACCAACGCAGACCACTTGTGACATCTCTATGCCCATACGCTCAGCAATATGCGCAACAATAGACGCTTTTTTGGCACCATTGACGATAGGCATCTGCACATGACCAGTCACTTCGTCCTCTTCGATATCTAAGTTGTTGGCATGGACTTCGTCAATCCCCAATTGTTCAGCGACATAACGGGCAAAATAAGTAAAACCACCAGAGAGCAGTACCGTGTGGTAGCCCAGTGCTTTAAAAGCACTGATAGTGGTACGAGCACCTGTCGATAAAGTCAGCCGCGCACAAATATCATCCAATACTGTAGTAGAGATGCCTTCTAGTAATGAGACGCGCTGCACAAAGGATTCATCAAAATCAATTTCACCACGCATAGCGGCTTCTGTGATGGTTTCTACTTGCTCACCAACACCAGCAGTCTTTGCCAGCTCAACGATGACTTCTTGTTCGATCAAGGTTGAGTCCATATCGAAGCAGACAAGCTTATGCGTGCGCAGCATATGACCAATAGATAAGATGTGGCAGTCGACTACATTCATGCTGTCAATGCCCAGATTTTGGACACCACTATCCTCTTTCGCTAGATAGTTCTCTGCTAAGTCGTGACGCAGACGAGTCGTCAGCTGATCATCAATGATGT
>NZ_JBPYDC010000940.1:0-765 GCF_051847575.1 Psychrobacter sp. 1U2 | reverse complement strand
ATTGCTATATCTATAAAACATTATCTTCTACCTCCATAAACAGCAGACTCAAAAGTAATGATAAATGACGACAACCAATTGACAGCACTAGACGATAAACGTACCGACCGCAGTTTTGATGCGATTGCCGATCATTTTGAAAAAAAGGTATATGGTGGTTTAAAGGGTGATATTCGTCTGGCTGTCTTACGCCGTGATATCTTTGGTTATGTCGAACAATTTAGCCATCTGCTCAAGCGACCATTGCGTATTTTAGATGTAGGCGCTGGGCTTGCTCAGATTGCAACAGAACTTGCTATTCAAGGCCATACAGTCGTCATTAATGACATATCTGCTAATATGATCGACAAAGCCAGAACGAATGCAGAGCAAACTGGTAAAGACCTAGATATCACATGGTATGTCTGTCCATATCAGGCACTTGAAGCTAAATTAGGAACAGGTAAACTAACGACAGATTCTACAGATAAGTTTGATGTCATACTGTGTCATGCACTACTTGAGTGGCTTGCAGACCCAAAAGCGGTAATGGACTTCTTCGATAAGCATCTTGCGACTGATGGTATTTTGTCATTGTGTTTTTACAATCCGGCAAGCTTTGACTATCGAAACTTGATCATGGGTAATTTTAATTTGCTCGATACCTTACTTGATAAGGCTGACTACCAAGCAGATAACAATAGAAGTTTGACGCCCAATTATCCTGTTGCCAAGCAAGAAGTTGAGTCATGGTTACAACAACATGAGTATCAAATCGTATTAGAA